>CAJMOW010000070.1 GCA_905215145.1 uncultured bacterium
TTATTTTATTACAATCAAATATTAGTTATAAGTGATGGTGCACAAGCTAAATCAGGAACTATAACTTGTAATTATTCTAGATTTAATGAATGGAAGAAAACTGGAATTAATGATAAAGTAAATAAATTAAATACTCATGAATCTTTAATAAAAGGAATGTTTAAAAAAGAAACATTATTAGATTTAATTAATAATTATATTTTATATAGTGATGATAATAAAATATTACCTGCTTATCATCAATATTATGGAGTAGAAAAAGCAATAGAAAGAACATTAAAGTCAACAGATGGTAAAGCTGGTATTATCTGGCATACTCAAGGATCTGGTAAAAGTTTCTCAATGGTATTTTATGTTGGTAATATGATAAAAGAGTTAAATAATCCAACAGTAATAGTTGTAACAGATAGAAATGACTTAGATAATCAATTATTTGAAACATTTGCTAAATGCAGTGATTTCTTAAGGCAAACACCTATACAAATAGAATCTAGAAGTGATTTAAAAGCACAATTAGATGGTAAAGTTGCAGGTGGAATCATATTCACAACACTTCAAAAATTTGAAGAAGAAACAGGATTATTAAGTGAAAGAAAAGATATACTTGTAATTGCTGATGAAGCACACAGAAGTCATTACGGAATAGATGCTGTAATGAAATTTGATATGGCCAAATTTGAAGCAGTAAAAAAATATGGTACTGCAAAATATTTACATGATGCTTTGCCAAATGCAACATATATTGGATTTACTGGAACACCAGTAGAAACTAAAGATCATTCAACAACAAATGTGTTTGGAGAAATTATTGATGTGTATGATATGACTCAAGCAATTGAAGATGGATCTACAGTTCCAATTTTATATGAAGCTAGAATGGCTAAAGTAGGGTTAAATGAAAAAATATTACAAGCAATAGATGCATATTACAAATCATTAGAAGATGAAGAAAAAGCTGACGAAGAGGAAATAAAGAAATCTCAAATTGAAATGGCAAGTATGAGAAAAATACTTGAAGATCCAGATAGACTTGAAATGATTGTAAAAGACATTATTGAACACTATGAAGATAGAAAAGACTTAGTAGCAAATAAAGCTATGATAGTAGCATATTCAAGACATAGTGCTTTTACAATGTATAAGAAGATCTTAAAATTAAGACCTGATTATAAAGATAAAGTTCATATGATTATTACACCAAGCAATAATGATCCTGAAGAGATGCAATTGGCTATTGGATCTAAAAAGGATAAAAAAGAATTAGAAACAGAATTTAAGGATGCTAATTCAAAATTTAAAATAGCAATCGTTGTTGATATGTGGTTAACAGGATTTGATGTTCCATCTCTTGGAACAATGTATATTGATAAGCCAATGAAAGCTCATAATTTAATGCAGGCTATAGCTCGTGTAAATAGAGTTTATAAAGACAAAACAGGTGGATTGATAGTAGATTACATTGGACTAAAAAGATGGCTATTAGAAGCTTTAAAAACATATACAGAACGAGATCAAGGAAAGATTGTAGATAATAAAGATATTGTAAATATGTTATCTGATAAAATTGAATTAATAAGAAACTTATTCCACGGATTTGATTATAGTAACTTTGGTAAATTAGATAATAAGGGTAAATATGATTTAATCAATGAAGGAGCAAACTATATTTTAAGAGAAGAAGATATCAGAAAAAGATTTTTAAGATATAGCTATGATGTTAAAGGGTTATATTCTGTTTGTACCGGAGAATTAGATTATAAGTATAAAGAAGAAGTATTATATATCATTTCTGTTAGATCATTCTTAAGTAAACTAAATGGTGGTAAATTAGATGTTAAAGAAATAAATGCTAATGTTGCAAGAATGCTAGAAGAAGCAATTGAAGATGATGAACTAATTCAAATTGGAACAGTCCAAAAGAGTAATGCCTTTAGTTTATTGAATGATGAAATGATAACAAAATTATCAAAAATGAAATCTAAGAATGTTGCAGCAGAAGTTATGAAACATGCACTTAAAGAATATATAGAAAAAATAGGTGCTACTAACTTTATAATGATGCAAAAATTCTCAGAAAGATTTAAACAAATAGCTGAGAATTATAATGAAAGAACTTCAATAGCAGATATTGAACAAATGCTGGAAGAAATGATTAAATTAAAGAAAGAAATAGAAAAAGAAGTTGAATCTGGTAATGAATATAATTTATCTGTAGAAGAGAAAGCATTCTTTGATGCATTAGGTAATGATCCTGATATTAAAGAATTAATGCAAGATGAAGTTTTAGTTCAAATAGCAAAAGAATTAGTAGAAGTTGTAAATAGTAATATGACAATAGACTGGGATATAAAGAAATCAGCTAGAGCACATATGAGAATTGAAATTAAGAAACTATTAATTAAATATAACTATCCTCCAATTAAGAGGGATAATGCAGTAGAAACAGTTATAAAACAAGCGGAATTAAAATGCAAAAATATGATAGATTAGAAAAAAGTAAGAGATTAATTCTCTGCTTTTTTGTTTTCAAATTATTTGTGATATAATATTAGTTAAATTTAGGGGGAATAATATGTACAAAGATATAGAAGAAATATATAAGAAAAAAAGTCCATATAACATTATTAAAAAAAGAACGTTTTGGATATATGTTGTATTTATATTGATTTCATTAATATTCAATTTTTTAAATAAAGTAGTACCAATGATCTTAGTGTTTATAGCTATGTTATTAATTATGAAAGTTGTAAGTGAAAAGGTATTAAATACAAAATTACATTTAAGTATAGGTAAAAAACAAGATAATGGAGTAACATTACCATTTATTATTAGAAATGCTGAAAAAGAACTATTTAAAGATTACTTTATAAAAAATAATATGTATAATGAAAAAACACTTTTATGCATAATTGATCACTATAGGAATATGATTAAAACTAAAATAGTTGGAGGTAATTTGTTAGCTATATTATCAATAGCTATTCCAGCAATACTTTCATTTTATACTAAAGATGGCTTTGACTTTAATGGTTTGGCAATTGCACTACCATATCTAGTAAGTTTTAGTATCGTAATAATAATGTTATACTTTTCATATAGTCAATTTATAGAAGCAAAGAAATTTTTAAAAGGTGAAGATGGTATGATTGAAAGATTAGAAGAAATATTTAGTGAATTATATATTGAATGTATTAATACAAATATTGTAGAAAAAAAGAAAAAATCTAAAAAACAAGTTAAGAAAAAAACAAAGGCATCAAAAAAGTAATTGATGTCTTTTTTAGGTACAATTTAGGTACAAAAATACTAAAAAACCACGGTAAATGACGGTTTATGTCAATATAAAAAGGCCCATATTTAAAGGGTTTAACACAATTTGGTCTCTTCTAACTGAAGAGAGCAGGCCCCCCTGAAGAGAGCGAAAGCTCTCGTTTTTGTTTATTTTAGGGACTTTTTGGGTAGTGAAAAATGCTCTATGTGTCAGTTATGTGGCATTTTATTTTTTTAGAGATGATTTAATTAATTTTTTTAATGATATATATAATATTTGTTATATTTGTGTAGATAATATTAAAGATTTTAAATTAAATATATTAGTCTTAAATATAATAGTTAGCAGAAAGCTGGTACAGGTTGTTGTATGGGCCAAACTCCTTTTTTTCTTCGTAGTAACAATTTTTGTAAAATTTAATATTATTATCTTTCAATTCTAACATTTTTGTCATATAATTTAATTTAGATATATAAGTACCTTATGTTTGTTTTGTCACTTACATTGTATCAAGGTTAAACTTATATGTCTTTTATTATGAAAAACAATGTATATAATATTTTACATATTACACACTAAAAATTATACAGCTATTATTATTAGATATATTAACAATACACTACCAATGTGATATAAAGATAAGAAATAATATAAAAGTATGATATAATATTTAATAGATTAGAATTTATGGTTGAGAGGTTTATTATGTTTGAAGAAAAAAGAAAATTAAAATTAAAATGTTTTGAATATTTAGGTTCGTATGGTGAAAATATTAGAACAAAATTTAGTAATATATGCAATAAAACTGGAATGTATAATGTACCTGAAGAATTATTTCAAAAAAGGACTCCAAGAAAAAACAGAGTATTGATTTCTTGGAAAACAGTAAAGAAAAACAACTTGAATATTGAAAAATTAGAATCATTTGAAAATGGCGTTGTTGTTGAGTTTATGAATAATGATTATCTTGATGATGATAACCAAAATGATCCTGTTTTCATAGAATTAAAAAATAGGTTAGGTTCAAATAAAAATGTTTCATCAATTATCACTTTTAGAACGGAAAATGGAAGTTCCTCTTCATCTATACCAAGAATAGCTTTTTCTAATTTTATAAATAATACAGAGGTTATATATAATGATAATAAAATTATCATTAATAAAAATAATTATATGAATTATGCACTTGAAAAAACATTAGATGGTAGTGGCTCTGGAATTGGTAATGATAAATGGAAAGGATTTTTATTTGTATCTATAAAGGATGGGCAACAAGCTACTATAGAGACACATAAAAACAAGTCAATAACATTATTTAATCCTGCATGCGAGTATGCTAATAAAGAAGTAAGTATAGATATTGATTTGACATTATCTTATTTTGCTATGTGTAGTATAGATTATACTAATTTACCAAAAGATAAAAAGAATTTACATATTAATTTATTAACAAAATTAGAAGAAATTTTAAAAAATATTGAGTACGAATTGAATAATAAAAAAATTTCTTTATTTCAGTATTGTAATATGCATCCTTCATTGGCAATAAGCAAAAATAAACTCATTGATCCAATACAAATGAAGGAGATATCAATATCAAATTTTGATGTTGCTTCTATAGCAAATCCTGAGAGTATTGATATAACACATAATGAAGCAGTTAATAAAGAATTATACTATTGGGATAGTGAAAGAAAATGTATTTTGTCACCAGCCAGACCAACAAATTTGTTTTGGTCATATCATCTTTCAAATATGATGCAACAGAATTTTAGTTTAAGTGATTATATAAAACACGAAGAAGAAATTTATAAAAAACGACAAGAATTTAGAAAAAATTTTGATTTTACAGAAGATATTTAAAAACAAGGAGTAATTATGAAAAAAATAAATGAAATTAAGAAATTACTGCCAAATAATATTGAAGAGAGTTTATTAATTTCTGCTATTTTTGATGTTAGTCGAAAATATGATAATTTGTTTATAAAGGAATTAAAGAAAATAAAAAAAGAAATAGGTATTACTATAGATTCTATTGAACGAAATAAATTAAGAAAAGCTTATTATTATTCTTTACCTAACAAATATAATTTAAAATTTTCATATAATGATACACAGCTATCTGAAGTACTAGATGATTTTATAGCACGATTAAAAACATATGATTCAAATACTATTATTACATCTTTAGAAAAAAGAATTGAAGATGTTGGTAGCAATAGAATAAATAATAATACAAAAGATTGGTTAAATATATATACAAAAAAAAGAAAAAAATGGGATTATTCATTACTGATTTTTAAAATTAATCAGGAATTGTTTTCAAAATTAAATTACTCATTTGATAAATTGACTAGTTTTATTTCGAATACATATGACAAATTAGAAAATTACAGATATTTAACAATCATTTTTGAAGATAATCTATTTAATAAAAATGGAAAAGATATAACATGGCAAGTAATTTATAAGTTAAGTGTATTTTCTGAAAATTTTATACAATTTAATGGAAAATTTTTTCCATTTCATAAGGAAAAACAGATAGAAAGATTGTCTAAATTTTTAAAAGAAAGAAATATAGATGATTCTGAAAAATTATCACTTGATTTTTATAAGAATATATCATGTGGATTTAAGTTTGAAGATTGTTACTTAAGTGATGATCTTAGTAAAAAAATACTTGTTTTGAAAAAAATTGAATTAGATGAAAGCAATGTTCCATGCCCTTCATGTATGACAACAATTCAACAAGGAAATTCATATCCAGAAATTTTTTTGAGAAGTTGGGAATGCAAAAATCCAAAATGTCCTGATCGAAGCAAATCGGGTAGGGGAAAAAGATTTGATGAATATGGTGTATATAGATATTTTAAATTATCAGAAGGTAATTTAAATAACATAATAAGTGATGAATTATATAAAAACTGGCATAGGGATATATTTGATAGTAACTTGGATTATGTTGAATATTTAATTAAGGCATATTCATGGAATTTAGAAAATATATGTCTTGTTAATTTTGATAATTATGGAAATGAATTTAATAGGAATATTATAATTGACAATAATTTAAACCTATTTAAGCAATCGAAAATGAAATATAGTAATTTACCAATTTATAAATTGTTTAAATCTTTATCAAAACAGATGAATATTAATAGTATTTGTGGTGATAAAAAATTAAAACAAAATCTTGAGATTTTCAATGAAAATTCATCAATTTATCTAAAAAATATAAGGAAAAATCAAATTGGTACTGCCATTACATCGCCTCCATATTACAATGCTAGAGAATATTCTCAATGGGATAATTTAATTATGTACTTAATTGATATGATGATTAATGCTAATTCTGTATATTCATCATTAGTTAATAATTCTTATTATTTATATAATATTGGTGATATTGTTTCAGAAGATAATATTTATATTAATTCAAAAATGTCTAAACATAGAATACAGTTGGGTTTTTTATCTTGTATGTTATTTGAAATATTGGGATTTAATTTATGTGGTAATATTGTTTGGGATAAAGGTGAAGTTCAATCAAAGAGAAACTCAACTATTAATTTATTTAGTGGATATATTAAACCAGTAAATTGTTATGAGCACATGTTTGTTTTTAATAAAGGAAACGATAAAAGTGACAATAGTAAGATCGTAAGAATTAGTCCGGTAATAAAAATTAATAGTAAAGGTGAAAATACTTATAAACATACTGCACCATATCCATTGGAATTGGTTTCTCA
>CAJMOW010000071.1 GCA_905215145.1 uncultured bacterium
GAATAAGGGACTCGAACCCTTGACCCCCTGCGTGCAAGGCAGGTGCTCTAGCCAACTGAGCTAATTCCCCAGAACGTATTGATTATAACATATATTTTTTATTAAAGTCAATATATTTTTTAAAAAACTTAGTGTTTTTTCACTAAGTATTTTCCTTTACAAATAAAATCAGTTGAACCTTTTAAATATACTACATCATCATATTTAACATAAAGTGTTCCACCTTTTAGCATAACTTTAATTTCTGTATCACTATCAAGTAAATTATTTAATATACCAGCAACAACACTTGCACATGCACCTGTACCACAAGAAAATGTTTCACCACAACCTCTTTCATACACTCTCATTTTTATTGACTTTGAATCTATAATTTTCACAAATTCAATATTACATCCTTCTGGAAATAAATCACTAAATTTAAAATCTGTAGCAATTTTTTCCATATTTATATTATCTACTTCATCTAAAAAAAGTACTACATGTGGATTTCCCATTGATACACAATTAATATGAATTTCTTTGCCACCTAAAGAAATTTTTTTATTAATAATCATATCCCCTTCTAAATTAACAGGAATATTTTCTGGGTTCAATAAAGGATAACCCATATTAACTATTATTTCATTCGAATTAATTATTGTTTCTTTTATACCTGATCTTGTTTCTATATATATTTTTTTATTTTTTTTATATTTATCATATATGTATTTTGCAACGCAACGAATACCATTTCCACACATATTTCCTTCACTCCCATCCTTATTGTACATAATCATTTTTGCATCAGCTAACTCTGATTTACATATTAAAATAAGGCCATCTGAACCAATTCCATAATTTATATCACTTATTTCTTTCGATATTTTTTTAAAATCATAATTATCATAATTATTTTTTATGCAATCTATATATATATAATTATTACCACAACCTTGCATTTTTATAAATTCAATCATAGTATCACCATTTAATTATATGTGATTTTTAAGTAATGATTTAATAATAACAATATTTGATGTTCTAATTTAAAATTTTATTTTATTAAAAAGACAAATCATAGAAATATTTTTTGCCTTATAAATTAAAGTTTTAATTAAATTTTTGTTAATGATAAGTATTTGACTATTTTTTAAAACATTAAATCACATATTTTTTAACCCTTTCTCTATAGTATATTTATGATTTTTTAAAAAATTTGTTAAAGGTTTAGTTTTTGATAATTTTTATTGTCTCTTATTATAAAATTAAAATATAATTATGTAATTAAAATAAATCTTAAATACAGTATTACAAAACAATTCTAAAAAAATAGTTAGTAATAAATTAACTAACTATTTTATAATTTCTTAGTTTTTACTAATGTCTTTCTACTATGAAGTTTATTATATTTTGCTTCTACTTCATCTGCCTCACATTTAAGGTAACAAGCTGACTTTTTATAATTATCGTAACACTTTCCAGTTTTCTCTTCTAATTCATTTGCTAAAGCTTCTAATTTTTCACCTTTTTCAAACAAATACAATGCTCTTAAGGAATTAAATCCTCTCATATTTATATTTTGTCTCATCACCTCTTCTAAATATTGTTTAATATATGCAGGTTTTTCTATTTCTTCTATTGAATAACCAGTAGCTTTTTTTTCAAAAACATTTATACCCAATAATATTTCAAACCACGCTGCTACTATATGTCTATGACAAAATTCAGTATTTGACTCATAACATAATAATATTGAATAATCTAATTCATCATAAACTTGTTGTGGATCTAATTTTGATAATACTTGATTCCAATATTCTTGAACGTAATATCTATTATTTTCTTCTGCAGAAACTTTTCCAATGTTATCATGCCAGATTTTCCAAAAAGAAAGTTTTGGCGCTAACTTAGAATAACATCTACCTTTATAATTCACAGATTTTTCACGGTCGCCAGAAATAGAGTATGTAATATACTGATTTGATTGCCAATTATTATAACTACTTGTACTAATCATAAATTCCCACCTTCTTAATATTTTATTATTATCATATAATATAGTATAACACACAACAATTATTTATAATATATAACTAAAAAAACTACTTTTAATCTAATTTTAAAGTAGTTTTCATATTACCTCGAAAAGTTCGAGTTTAGTATCAATCTAATGCCATAAGGAAAGAAATAGAACAACTATCAATTCTCTTTTATTTCTTCATATTCCACACTTTCACAAACAATATATATCAAAGGTTCTTGTTCATCACTTGCAAAGCATATAAACTCATTATTGTTTAATTTAATATACTTTATAAATATTTCGTTTATATAATCCCACGAAAACATTTCTTTATTATTACATTGCTCAATGTTATTTAAAATCATTCTCATTTTTATCTTATTAGTTTGATAAGTTTTATCCTCTCTTAGTATAGGTTTTCCAGCCCAACGAACATTAATTAAAAGCTCTATTTGCGATTTAGAAATATCATAATTAACATTTGTAATATAACTATCATGAAACTCATGATAATAGTTTATAAACTCATCTAAATTATCTTTGGTAATTTTATTCATATTACTCCTTCCTAATAAATTTAACTAGCTAATTGATATGTCATCTTGCAAGTGTGTTATTAATTTTTAAAAATGAAACAACTTTCTGGTTTATTTGAAAGTAGTTTTTATATTATCTCGAAGGGTTCGAGTAAAAATCAATCTGGTGCGAGTGGTTAAGTTATTTCAAACTTTTACTCACAAATTAGAAATTTCATAGTTTTATATCAATTTCTAATAACATTTTACTAAATAATAGAAAAAGTAGCAATAATTTGTGCTACTTTATAAACTATTTTCTTTTGTTGTCTAATGTCATTTTTAATACTGGGCCTTTTTCTTCTATTGTATCTTCTAAAATAGTTTCTTCTTCATTAAATCCAAATGTTGAGATTCTTTCGATATTCTCTCTTAATACCTTTAAATCACTTAACGAATAGTTATCAATATTATTAATATTAAATGGTTGCTTGTTTTTACTCTTCTGTAACTCAATTTGTTTAATGGCTTTTTTACTAACACCCAATTTTATATTTTCACTTTTTTCAATATTTTCATTTAATTCTTCTTTATGATCTAAAAAATAATTTAATTTTTTTATATCTCTTTTCTTTATTGCATTTATTATTGTTTTAGCAGGATAATAAATTGCACCTTCAGCAATAATAGCAAGAAGCATACCATAAAACCATCCACCATTATTTACAAAATTCATAATAGCTATTGGTAACATCAATGGTTGGCTTATTGTTAATATTTTATCTAGCATTTGAAGTGGTTTTGGTTGTGCAAATCTAGCTTGTTCTTCCATTCTAGATATTATTTTATTTTCATTTTCCTCTGAATATGGAACTGTGTATGATTCTCCACTTGCTAATTTTGCAACAATTTTTCCATTTTCTATTTTATAAGATAATATAAATTTTTTAGAATCATCATAATTTAATGAATAATCTTTCATTATATTTTTCCCCTCTCAAAAAGTTAACTATTATTATAGTGTTTTCTCAATAAAAGTCAAGACATACTCCTTTATTTTGCTCTTATTTCCTTTTATTCTATATATAATCTATGAAATCATAATTATTTTTTATCGTTCTAATTCATCATCTTTGCTATATTCATTTTTAATTGTATCTATATCATCATTATCTAAAATCTCTTCTTCATATAATTCATCAATTATATCATCATATTTATTGGTAGAGAAAAATTTATCTTGTAAGAACTTAATAAGTTTATCCCATAATTCTTTGAAATAATTTAACATTTCTTCTAGTGATGATACTTTATCTTCTAACATATCAATAGTATCATTTGCAAAATCTAATCTATTTTCTAAATCACTAATTCTATCTTCACGAGTAGTGATTTTTTTCTTTAATTCTTTAACTTCATTAGAATGATTTTTTAAATCTTGTTCATATTTATCTAGTATTACATTTATATCATTAGAATCTTTTAAATTAGAAGTAGTATCATTAGTTTGTTCTATATATTTTTTAATTTTATTTATATCATTGTTTGAAATAGTATAATTATTTTTATTCATTATTGTTGGCTTTAAATTATTTATAATATCATTTATCTCATTTGATTTAGTATGTAATTGATTGGCTTTATCATTTAATTCTTTTAATTGCTTTTTATGTTTTTCTTGTTCTTTTCTAAATTTATTATAATCTCTCATACTTGCAACATTAATATCAATATTTCTACCTTCTTCTTTATCTTTAAGAGAGTAGTTAAGATTATATGTTCTATTAAATGAACTAATGCAATATTCTCTCATTTTATCTTGAATATTAACTAAACTAATTTTAGTAAATACATCTGATTTACCAACTTGTTTTTCCATACCATTTTTCAACCCATCTTTAAATGGAACACCAACTATATGTAAATGTGGTGATGATTCATCAAAGTGAATTGTTGCATTAGCTATCTTAAAATTAGGAACAACATTTTCTAAATCTTGTGCTTGTTCTTTAAAAACATCAACCATTTTATGTTTAAATTTATCATCTTTATCAGACCAAAAATCCATATCTCCAAGTTCAATAATTATTTCACAAGCTAGATCTCTTTTATTATCGTTTGAGATATGATTAAAATAATTATCTATCTTTCTATCATTTCTAGTTTGTTTTTCATTATATTTAATTCTAGATTCTTCAAACAAATCTAAATATAAGTTTTTAGTATCTTCTACAACAGAAGAAGTTCCTTTTATAGTTTTAATTAGTTCTTGCTCATCATCATATTTTCTTAAATTATGTTTATCTACTTTTGATAATTGTTGAAGATTTTGTATTGAATTATTATTAAGTGAAGTTGTTCCTGATTGATTAGATTTTTCTGTTTTCCTTGCCTTTTTAGATTTGTTTTTATCATTACCTAAATGTAGTGAATAAGATAATTCTACCATTTATTTGCACCTCCTTTTTAGAACTTACTATATGCATATAGTAAGGTTATTTTGCTATGTCAAAATTTTTAACCTCCTATATATTTTGACATCTACTTTGTAATATCAAAATATGGTTTCTAAGGGTTTACACCTTAGAAACCATCTACTTTATTTCGTAATAATGCTTAAAGCATTAAAACTACATAAAGTATTGATAAAATAGAAAGCACTACTTTTTATTTTATCCTTGTAAATTATTCAAATAACTAACGATTATTTTCATAATTTATTTAAACAAACTTTTCCCACTTTCTTTGAAACAAGCTTCAACAAAACGTGTGCGTTTGTTATTACCTTTTTAGAAAAAGTAAGCAAAAATCTTTTCATATGATAGATAACATCAAAACGAAAAAGTGATTTTGTTTTGATATTATTCCATTATTATTTTTATTTAGTTAGTCAAAAATTTCACAAGCAACTATCGTTGTTCTTGACTAACTTTATCATCTCTATTTAATATTTTTTCTCTCAATTGTTTTGTTTTTTCAATTGATTCTAATTTTTTATTTTTAGTTTCTTCATCTAATTCATAAACTCTACAATTAGTTCTTTCTGGAATAGATATGAATATTTCTTCTTCATTATCCAATAAACATTTTTCATCATTACCAATATAAATAACTCCTAATTGTATTCTATCTATTTTATCCATTTTCTTATAATCTTCTATTGGAAATATTCTTACAATGTTTCTATTTTGATAATCATTAAAGAACATTACTTTATCATCATAATAATAAGTTGCTTCAAAATAACCAACATTATAAAATTGTCTTAATGTAAATACTATTTCACTAACTTTTTCTATTGGTAAGTACTCACTAAATCTTAATTTAGTTCCAACACAACCAAGTATTGCATAATCTTTTTTATCTAAATAACCTGCATCATATAAATTATTACAAGGTTTACAAATGCTTTCTCTAAAATTAACTTCACCAATTCTGACTTTGTTATCAGTATAATATTCAAGTTCAACATTATCTACATATCTCATTATTAAATCTGATTTTTCTTTTCTCGTATAATCTTCCCACATATAAGTATTTTCTTCATATTCTTTTGGATAAACTATTTTATTTATATAATCAATATCTCTTTTGATTAATATATCTTCTGGTGTAAATTTAAGTTCATTACATACTTCACAATTTCTAATTTTAGTTTCAATACTAGTAATTGTTTTATCCACAATTTCTTTTTCTTCATCATATTCTTTTATTGTAAATAATCCATTAATATATGCTTTTCTAATTCTTTCTTGCTTTTGTTGTTGTTCTTTTAATTCTTTTATTAATTTTTCCTTTGGATTACCAAGTTTAGTTTGTATCATAGGTAGTAATGTTTGATTTACTACTGCATCATATTCTTGTATATCTACAATAAAATTATCAAATTCCTTTTCAATATCTTTTTCTCTAATGGTTATTTTACAATCATGACATTGATAGTAATAATAAACATTTCCGTTTTTCTTTCTTGTTGCATTACCACCTAATATTCTTTGACATTTAGGGCATTTAAGTTTTTGTAAGAATAAATAATCTTTATCTCGTTTATAATTTCTTGAATTTCTTCTTTTTTGAACTTGGCATTCTTCCCATAAATCTCTACTAATTAATGGTTCAACTACATTTTCATAATAGGTTGGATTATTTGTTCTCTTACCATGAACAAAGTCACCTTTATATATTTCATTTGAAAGTATTTTTAATATAGTAGAGTCTTTCCAATTAGTTTTCCTCATCACTTTTTCTTTATTATAAATATTACTTATTGTTTGATAAGAATTGCCTTCGTGATATAAATAAAATATTCTAATAATATCATCTTTAGTTGCTTCATCTGGAACAAGTATTTTCTCAACTCTTTTATAACCAAATGGTGCTTTATGTGGAATATGTCCTTCTTTAATTGCACCAGCTAGTCCTATTTTAGTTCTTTCACTTGTTCTTTC
>CAJMOW010000072.1 GCA_905215145.1 uncultured bacterium
CTGATGAGAGTACTTCTATTGTAAAAAGTGCTCCATTATTAAGACCAAGTAATACAGATATAACAATAGAGTCTGATTTAACCTTAGATTGATTTACAAATAATTTATGAGATTATGATGTAAATGAGAATGATAAATCTATTTATAAACAATTTGAATTTAGAAAATCTATTCCTAAATCAAAGTATATACAGTATGTTTATCGTTTATCAAATTATTTTTTACATGGGCATCATAAAACACATAATCAAACAAAAAATCGTCTAGAAATTTCATTAAATCAATTAGCTCCTAGTAATAGAAATAAAAATAAAGCTATTGTTAATTCGTTACAAGATGCTAAGTTAAAGATTGTTCCATATAATAGGGGTAAACAAGGATTATTGGTAGCCGATATATCAATTAATTATAATAAAAGAATTAGAAGTGTACGCATTCCAATTCTTTTAACTATTAATAGTTTTGGAGACTACAATGGTGATATTAAAATGGTCCAAGATATAACGTACGATTCCGATGGTATAGTAAATCGAGATGTTTATAACTTAAATGCTAATAATTATTTTACAATACTTCCCTATTATATTACCTTTGTAGTTAAAGATGAAGAGTTAGATTCTATTAAAGATGAACGCACTCGCACCGTTGCAAAAGCAATTACTGGTAAGGCAATGGGTTTAATTAGTAGTGATCTTATGCTTAATGATATGGAATTTAAGAAGGATATGCACCCAACTTTAGATTCTGAAAATAACGTTACGTATTTAGTTCAATCTGATGCTCGATTTGTATTATTTGGAGTTCAACGAGTAAAGCAATTGTCTGAAATTATTACAGATTCTAGAGCTAAAATAGCAGAAAGACAAACCGCATTAGATCAGGCTAAAAAATTAGGTGAACCAATAAATAAAGTTTATGCTGAATATGCAAAACAGAAGCATCAAGTTGTTTATACTACTAGAGCAGGACAAATTACAACGGAAATATTAAACTTAGCAAAATCTAATTCAGGGATAAGAAAAACTCTATTTAATAATTTAAGATTGCATATAACTAAGGAAAGAGATAATCAATCTAATAGAACTCCTAGAGAAAATAGTTATAAAAATGTTCCTGGAATTATGTTTACACTAAATTATTTGAACATGGATTCAGGACAAAATGAAGTAAAATCATTCTTAGTAAAACAAGAATCTGATCAATTTGTATTATATAGTCTCGACAATAAAAAAATTAAAAGTATTGATAAGAAAATAACTTCTGTTTCATGTAATTCAATTGATAATCTTTATTTGTTAATTGAAAAATTAGGAGATATGTATGGATTAAATTTTAGAGAATACATTGATCCGAAAACATTACAGACTTACTTAGTTCGATATAATTATCAACGATACATAGAGTCTAATGGAGCATATAAGTGAGTTCCAGTTAATTCTGTGTGAGGATATACAGCAAGTGAAACGTTAGATGCGTTATCTGTTGGAATTGAAAATTTAGACGTTCTTAATGATATTATGACAACATCTAGTCTATTTAAAAATGGCATTTATGCACAGGATCATGGAACCGAAGAACCGATTGCTCAATATATATTTGGCCTAACAGATCCTCGTAAAGACTATAAAGTAGATATATCTAAATTTCATGGGCCTATATATGCAATTGATAAAACACAAATTATTAAAACATCTATTCAACAAGAAGAAATTAATCAACAAAAAGAACAAGTTGAACAATTAAATAGATTTAATACATTTTTAAAAGAAAATAATCTATCCCCTGAGACTAATTTAGATATTAATCAAAATATTGAAAAAATTAATGATAGATTAAAACGTTTAACTAACGATATCACATATTCTCAAATAGAAATAGATTCTATAACAGGTGAATATAGGCTTATTACTGTAAAGGATATGGATAATCTAATTAAAAATAAATTAGAAAACGCAAATTTACCTTCAAATAATTTTGTTCGGATTCAGGATAATCCAACATATACTTTGAATTTTATTCCATTTTATATATCTTTGCAAAATGAAACTAGTGGGTATACAATAACAAAGATCAATAATAAGTGAGAATTACTTAGATTTGATTCATTTAACAGTTATGAACAAATGTATGAATACTTTATTAGTATTAAAGATATAATACCTTCTAATATAAGAAAGTCTATAACAAACTATTTAAGTGATCTATTTTCTAATAAAGAAATATCTGCTAAAACAGCTAATATGTATTATCAAATATTTAAACAACCTGAACTATTAGGTGAAAACTTGCTTATATTAGATGAATATGTTCAAAATTATTTATTAGAAAGATTAAAGAATAATGAGTGCTAAATGTAATTACTCTGCAAAATTTTTGCCGTTAGTAAAACGGATACAAACAACTAGACCTGAATTATTTAAAGCGTTTCTAGATGAATTCTTTAATGACTCAGATAGGTTATATAATATGTTTACGGAAGGTGCTGTTATTAGCACCTCTCCGTTAACTATTAATAACATAGATCAAGTAGATAATAAACTAGGATTAAAATTGAATACAGAAACTGATTCTACTCCTGATTTTTACATCGGAAATAATGGACGGTATTCAAATATGTTAAGACAATTTCGAGCTAAATTAATCGAAAGTTCTATATTTAATAGATATTCTGGAGAGTTTATTAATGCTAATGAAAAGAAACAAGAATTTGATATCACTTTTTTAAATGATTCTATTTTAAATTATAAAAAAACATTAGCTTCTAATATTTCAAAATATTTAGGTAATTCTGAATCTATAACATTAAATTTAGAGAACCTTACAGATTTTGATAATAAAGTTTCAGAAATATTAACTAATTTTGAAACTGTGTTTAATTCAGAATTAATTGATCGTAACAGTGCTTTTAATAACGCATATGACGCATATGTAATTTTAACTCAGTTTGATAAGTTATTGCAGAGTGAGATTCCGTTTATTACTATTAATCCAAAATATACAAAGACGAATTCGTCTTATGTAGATCGTTATATATATAGAGGTCCTAATGTAATACACTATACTGGCTTTAGTACTAATGAAGATACAAACGCGGAAGACCATGCTAGTGATTTATCAAAAATATTGTTAGACTACTTTCCTGAAGTAAATGCAGTTGGTTTAGAAATAGATAATACTAGTATTACTTTAACAGGATTTAATTCTGTAATGACAAAACTTATTAAAACTATTCAAGAAAATGAAAATTTAATAGAATATCGTTCAGAATTAAGCAAAGGAGTTAAAGCAGATATGTCTGTGTTAATAGACGCATATATAAATAATGTACTTTCAAACCGAATTATATCTAAAAATTATAGAACATATTTATTAGATAAATTGCGAGGTATTAAGAAATTTATATATTCGCCTCAAATGTCTTCTGAAATAAAAGCTATGTTTACTCAAATGGCTTTTAAAACAGTGCCATCGCAATATACAGCATATGGCTTTGATCCACAAAAAAAGACAATTGCTAGCAGAGATTTAAAAGAACGACCAGTATCGCAGCAAGCATACGATATTAGAAGTTTAATTCAGGCATCAGGTTTTTATTGAAGATCTAATCCTGATTTATTTAAAGAAAAATTAAATCAGTATGGAATTACTATAGGTAATGATAGAATCGTTATTGAATCTATTATAGATAACATACCTATTACATTTACTATTACTTATGAATTAAATCAAAATGGCAAAATGATATATAGATCGTTTGGAGAAATTAATGATCAATCTTTGAACGATCTGATATATAACTTTATGTCTTTTATAATTCCAGAAAATATAGCTGAAATTATTCCTCAGGTATATCCTGTTGAAAAATATACAAAAACAGAACTATTTGTTCCATTGTTAGCTACGACGTTATTAGATGGAAACAATAGTGATATTTTAACTAAAGAACGTGATCTTCTTAATTTAGTTCCATTTACAGAAGATATATGAAAAGTAGCTAATGTATTAAGTGTAACAAATGGTTCGGATACTATTAATATTATTAAAAATGCAGAAGGAAATAATTTGCCATTATATCAAATTATTAGTTTGGTATATAATCATAACGAAATATTTGATAGACTAATTAATTCACCTACAGAAACAATTGAACATCCAAATAATGTAGCTGCACATAATTTGATAGTACAAAATATCGAAAGCGGTTTTTTATTATCTCCTAGAATTCGATCTGATATAAACATTAATGGAAAAATTAAAAAACCTGCTAATTTAAAAGTTAGTGAAGTTGCAAGATTATCTATCATGCACGATTTTTATCAAAATCTAGTAGATAATTTAGAGGGATTAATTTATTTACAACCGACTGCTTTTTCTGATAAAAATAAACATTTTCTAATAACATATAATATAGGTAAAACCATCAATACTTCTCTAGGAGAAGTAAACATTAAAGAAATTTTAAATAACTATTTAAAAGGAGATGGAACTTTAGATCCTTTATATCATCTTTTAGGAGAAACTAGAAAAAATCAAATAAATGCATTAGTTCAGAATATATTGTTTGACTATAGTCTTGCTTTTGATACAGAATTTACGTCATTAGAACAGATTGATAAATTTATTGCGAAACATAAACACAGTTTAAAAAGTATTCAATCTGCATTTAATGCTAAGGGAGTTGATTTCTTTTTAGATATACATGCATATAAAACTGCCTTAAGTAAATACCCTCGAACTAACGAAACTATTAAAAACTTTTTTAAAATCTATAATGATCAAAATAAAACGTTAGAACGTTTAGACAGAGAAAAAAGAAAATTCCTAAAAGACTTACTTGTAAATAACTTTAATTTAAATATTAATCAGGATAGTTTTATTTCTCAAACATTTAATAAACCTGAATTTAAATCATTAGTTGATAAAAGAAATGGAGAAATTACATTAGCTGAAGTAACTGATGCAAAAGGTAAAAGAATTAATCTCAATAAAATAGTTGATTTTGATGCTTTACTCAATCCAAAATGAAAAGTTAAACTAAATCCCATTTTAGAATCATATTTTATTACTGATACTCTATTATCAAATGAGTATAATAATATGATGATAGGAGGTGTTTATGCACATCCGAATAAAAACAAAGATGGAAAGTTAAATAGCAAAGCATATTTTGAATTTAGTGAAGCTAATCGACTAATTGCTCAATATAAACGTATGGTAATATTTGGAGCTACTTACCATCCATTTGCTCAAAATTTAGAAAATGGAGTTGCTTCAAATATTAAAATTGCTGTAATTAACGATGAAGCGGGAACAGCCTGAAATATGTTAGGAGATGAAAATACTGGATTAGATACTATGGATGGATCTGGTTTATCAAGTCCACTTGAATCTAGAGCAGAAAATAATTCACTCTTAGATGCAAGAGTTGGGCGCGATAAAAAAACTATTATGCATGATATCGATTCTCGGTATGGTAGACCAACTTTATTAAAATGGGCTGTTTTTGATATAAGTAATGAAAGAAGACGTATTTCTTATGGTTCAGATATTTCATTAGAAAATATCTTTAAAAAAATGCATAGTATTCCAATTAACAAATCTATTATTTTAGAAAATTATTATAATACATTTGATCCTATATATTTTAAAGATATTCGAACTAATAAATATTATAAAATAAATTCAATTAAAACGATTTTAGATCCGAATGGATTAATTGAAGTTGCTAGAGATCTAACTGAAGTTGAATCTAATGGATTAGAAACAAACAATACTATTCAGACAACTCATATAATAAATACATTATACGATATTGATCAAGTATTTGGTGGATCTTGAGCAATGAAATTTAATGAAGATATAAATCGTTTAGAATATTCTGAATCTAATATTGATATACTTGAAAATATTGTTAACAAAGAGCAATTAAAAGATAAGTTTATTGCTCATTTAGTTAATAAATCTGCAATCAAAGTTGGAGCAGGAAATATAAATGATTCAAGTAAATGAAGTAACTCTGATGCATTTACTACTATTGAAATGTCTACTAAGTTTGGAGGAGTTCAAATGAACGCTGACCACCAGTTAGACATGTCAGAGGTTACTGAAATGACGCAAATGATTAGTGCTTTAGAGCAAAATGGATTTACACATGAGTTAGTAACTCAGATTTATAAAGAAATTGGTCAGATTGTTAAGGAATCCATGAATGATTTGTCAGAAACAATTAAAGCTAAAGATAAAGATCAATTGTATACTATATTAGGTAGATCATTAATTAACGCTTTTATGAATGATGACAAAGATACTTTAGGGTTAGCACAATCATTTGTTTATTTAGCTAATGAAAGTTTTAAAAATGCAAATTTAGATTATAAATTACCATTTAGCGCAGCAACAATTAATGGAGCTTTTATTGCTACTACAACATCTAACTTAGTTAAAAGTGGAATTAGACGTAAATATTCTGGTATAGCATCTGTACTAGTTCCTTCCCATAATATGATTCAATACTATAATGTTGATGGACTTAATTATCAGTATGAAGAATTATATAATTTAGTAAATACGAAAGGTATTGATCATTTATACGATGAAAATAGAAATATTATAAAAAGTAAAGTTGAACGTGCTTTAACAGAACCTATTATTGATGGAGAAATAAATCCTTTTATAATTCCAATTGAGCCAAATGATATTGATTTCGAAGATACAATTGTAATATTTAATGAAGAAGATAATCCTACTGTTATTAAAATCGATTCCTTAGAAAAATATGATTTATATAAG
>CAJMOW010000073.1 GCA_905215145.1 uncultured bacterium
TTGTTTTTCTTTTAATTTATTTTTATGTTCATTATAAACTTTTAAATAAAAGTCTTTCCACATTTCAAGTACATGTTCTTTTGAATAAAATTCACTTATTTCTTTAGAATATTTACTATATTTTTTATATTCCTTCTCATCATTCATTAACATTTTAATTTGCTTTACAAATTCTGTATTTTTATTTCCATGTAAATATTTTCCAAATAAGATTCCTTTATATAAATCTAAATCTCTTAGTAATACTGGTTTTTCTGAGTTTACAGCTTCTAAAATTGACATTGGAAATAATTCATTATAAGATGGCATAAAAAGTACATCGGACATATTATACATATCATTCATTTCTGTTCGTGGAATAATTCCTAAAAATTCAACATTCTTAGGTGGATTATCATATACTTTCTTTAATTCATTATATCCATCTGTTATTTTTCCAAATGAAAATCCACCACACCATACAAATTTAACTTTTGGAAGTTTTTTGGCAACTTCTATAAAATCTAATACACCTTTTCTTGTTTGTACTTGTCCAACTCCAAGCACAACAAAATCATCTTCTTTTATTCCATATTTTTCCCTTATTTTATTTCTAACAGATTTTTTTTCTTTAAAAAATGATTCTTTTGAAACATAATTAGGTATATATGTTACTTTCTCTTTAGGTATTTTAATTTTTTCAAGTTCATCTATAAATGAAGGATTTACTACAACTAAATGATCTGCTTTATTATAAAAATTTACAACATATTTTTTAAATACAGCAAATGCTGGTCTTGGAAGTTTTATACTTCCATCTAATGTAGTTGGTAAAAAATGTACGTATGCTACATTAACACCTTTAGTTTTTCCCATTTTAAGATAATGTGGTAAATCAACTGTATGATAATGCATTATATCTGCATCTTTTTTATCATTAATTTTCACATCAAATAAGTCTTTTGCGCCTTCCTTAACCAACGATACTTGTTCTAGATATGCACTTCCAACGCCTTGTCCATCTACTTTATCAGCAGAAGAAAGCATATTAATTGTTATTTTTTTCATTTTTTTCACTTCCTAATACTATTATAACAATTTTTAATTAAATTACAATACTCACAAGTATTACGTCTTCACCTATTTTTTCTATTTGCTCCCACTTTATTTGAATTTCCCCTTTAGAAGTAAAACGTGATAATATAAATTTACTTTTTTCTACAATTAAACTATTCATCTTCCCATCAGACATTATTTCAACATCTATTATATTACCGATTTTTGTTCCATCTTTTGTATTTACTACATCTTTGTGTTGTAATTCTGATAACCTCATAAAATCACCTATTTAATTTTATGAAATTATTAATTTATCATTCTTTTTATATTATCTAATCCATTTTTTTCAAGTCTTGAAATTTGAGCTTGACTTATTCCTATTTCTTCAGCTAATTCCATTTGAGTTTTACCTATTATATATCGCTCTAAAATTATGTATTTTTCTTTTTCTTTTAATTTGTTTATCGCATCTTTTAATGCTATTTTTATATCCATATTATACATTTCATCTTTCTTATCTTCTAGTTGATCTTCAAGATAAATTGTATCACCACCATCGTTATATATTGCTTCTGCCATACTTACTGTTTCTTTTATTGAATCAAGTGCATTGGCAACTTCATATTCTGTATATCCAAGTTCCTGTGCGATTAAGGAAACACTAGGTTCTTTTCCTAATAAATTTGTGAGTTCTTCTTTTTTCTTTAATGATTTATAAGCAATATCTTTAACACTTCTAGCAATTCTTAAACTACTACTATCTCTTAAATATCTTTTTACTTCACCTATAATCATTGGAATAGCGTTCGACTGGTCTAAATTTCTTATAAAAAATATACTACTTTAGATATTGTAGTATATTTGTATTTCATTATCATTTACTACTACTTTATCAATTACTTCTAACACTATATTTCTTTGTTCTTCAAAAGTCATTGTTTTCCAAGCTGTATTCAAATCAGATATTACTACCTTTAAATTTTCACTTTTTCTTTCTTTTGCTTTTTCATCAGACAATTCCTTTTGAATTTTTTCTTTTTCTTCTTGTAATTTTCTTATTTTTTCTTTAGTTTCTTCTACTGCTATTCCTTCTGAAATGTAATCAAGTAAATTAACTACTTGTTTATCAATCTGTGCTATCCTATCAATTCTTGCTTGTGAAACATTTATATCGTTCATATTCATATTATGCCTAAATTTACTTTCATCTAAAGACATAGAAATTAAATCTTTAATAACATAATCTTCTATTTCATAATCATAATATCTTCTGTTATCACAATTTGCATCTTTAATTAAATTTTTTTTCGAAGTTTGTTGTGAGTAGCAATACAGTCTAATACTTGATGTTCCAGCCTTTTGATATCTGTATTTTGCTCCACATTTTCCACAAACAATCTTTCCAGCCAATAAATAATTAGCGTGTTTATAAGTTACTGCTCTTTCCTTCATTTTTTGTTGCAATTTATCATAAGTTTCTTGTGTCATAATCGGTTCATGTTGTCCCTCAAAAATTTCATCTTTATAAGGTATCTTTCCTAATCCAACGGGAGAAGTGAATATACTTCTAACAGTTTGGTCTTGTAGTCCAAATAATGCACCGACTTGTGTCATTGGCATTCCTTGCAAATATAACTCTACCATTTTATTTACAATTTCTACCTTTTCTTTATTCGGAACTAAAATACCTTTTTTTTCATCATAATCATATGCAAACGGCAAGTTACCTGTACCATACCACAATCCTTCTTCTGCTCGTTTTTTTCTACCTATTCTAGTTCTTTCTAATATTGTTTCTCTTTCAAGTTGAGCAAATACTGATAAAATACCTACCATCGCCTTACCAAAAGGTGTATTTGTATCAAAATTTTCCTTTATTGAAACAAAGCCACAATCGTTAGGATTAAAAACTTCTTCTATTAAATATAATGTATCTTTTTGACTTCTTGATAATCTATCTAGTTTAAAGACAACCACTATATCAATTTTATGATCCTCAACATCTTCAATTAATCGTTGCATATCTGGTCTATTAATATTACTTCCAGAATATCCGCCATCAATATAAAACTCATAATTATCTATTTCGTGCATTTTGCAATAACTTTTCAAAAAATCCTTTTGCGCATCAATTGAATAACCTTCCATTTGAATGTCAGTTGAAACTCTACAGTATAGACCAGCTTTCTTCATTTTTCCTCCTTCTTGCTATATCTAACTGCAAAATAAATAAAATTACATCAAATTTAAATTATTGCATATTAAATATAACATATTTTTGGCTAAATTAGTATGTTTAGGCATTAAATTATAAAAAAAAGTAGTATCTTTATACTACACTATACTTTCACAAGAACTTTGTCAGTATTTGTTGTTGTTTTAGAAATAATTGGTTTTTGTATATATTTTTTTAAAATTTTATATACATTATCATTTAACAACATCGTTTCTTTAGTTTTTATTTCTTCGCCATTTTTATTATAACTTGTTACTCTCATTACAGACATATTATCATCTCCTATCTTAATAATGTTTATTTTTCTGATTTTTTATTCAAAATACAATAAAAAAAAGAACTATTTCTAGTTCCACTCACCACTTTTATGAAATTTAATTTTATTTTTGCAATACTGACACTGAAAAACATCATTCAATATTTCATAGTCAGTTAATTCTCTTAACTTTTTTCTGCAATTATGACACAAATATTTTGGGGAAAATTTATTTTCACCCTCCTTGAGAGTAAAAAGAAATCGTGAATACATATATTTACAAGTATCACATATCATTATTTTATGTCCATAATTTTCTAGCAATTCACAATTTTTTCTTTCTAATATTTGTCTTAATTCTTCTTTTCTATTTTTCTCATTAAATAAATTTAATAAATTTAAATCACTATTTAAATCTAATAGTTTGCTAATATTATAGATTTTTGAAATACCAACATCAAAATTATAAATTCTATTGCATTCACGACATTCAGCAGTATATATTCTTCCCATATCACACCTCAATATTATAATGTTCCAATAGTTTATTATTTAATCATTTTTCAAACTCTTTATTCGTTTAGCAATAGCATATCCGTTAGAAGTAGAATCAAACATTGGAATAACTATATTTGATTTAAAGTATGTTTCATTATCACATCTTATAATAATCTCACTGAAAATATCTAATTTTTCATTGAAACCCAACTTTTCAAATTTAGCCAACAATGTTTTTTCTTCAGATGAATAGGCAACTCCTATTATATTTCCTGTATCTTCATAAATATCTTTAGTATTTGTTATACCATTGTACAACATCACAAAGTATTGTAATAATACAGTACAAGCATTAAAAGGCAAACCTATACTTTCTAAATTAAATATTTTAACATTATTATCTTCCATTAAATCTGGATTTGCTTCGTTTTTATCATTTATTTGGTTATTATTTAATAATCCAAATATATAAATCAAAAATTTTAATTTACTTATATCTTCTTGATGTTCAATTTCTTCCATTAATTTTCTGACATTATCTGTCGTCTCAGTAATATACATAATATCATTCCTCCCTTACATATTACTTTTAAGTTCTTCAAGAACTACTTCTATCAATTCATCTCCAAGTATTTTTGACAATTCTACCGAACCATCATAATTAATTTTGTTTAGCATTTCGTTTACCGCAATAAACTTTGGCATTTTTTCTGGTGAATCTTCAATTTTATTAGTAATTAAATCTAGCACCATTTCATTTAAATAAGCAATAAATTCGTGATTAATATTCACTTGCTCTTTCATAAATTATTCCTCCTTTTAAAGAAATGAATTAAAGCCATTTTAAGAGTTTTTATTTTTTTACACTTATAACTACCTATAGCCTTATACAATGTTTGACATGGCTTAAATTAATAGCATTTAATGGCTTTTTTTCCTTCATTCCATTTATCACTTAAAAAAAGAAATTTTGCAAGTGTTTTTCGCAAAAAAATTATATAATTTTATCTTTCCAATTCTTGAGTTTGAATCAAATTATTCTCTTGAATTTCATCTTTCATAAAGTCATCATTACAAGTATCTGATTTTTTTGATTCAGTAGCATAATAGTTTTGTTCATTATTAGAAAAAATATTGTCAAATGCTTTCTTTCTAGGTATGTCATACTCAAAATCAATTAAATCATGGTATTTGCTACTTTGAAGAATAAAATTTTTAAATGTTTGGTAAATACTATCACTATCACATTTTATATAAGTTCTTTCTTCAGCATTATCAAAAAATTCATGCACAGATTCATAGTAAGTATCATTTTTACTATTATATAAACAAATAACATTTTCTCGATCACAAAATATTATCTTTTTAACTTTCCTCTCGCTATCTTTAAATTCATCATCCAGTAATTTTGATATATCTATCATTCCTTTTTGCGATTTCTCGGTTAGTTCCTTTATAGTAGTACAATCGGTAGTCATAAAAGCACTTTTAACTTCTCCCTTAATATTGCAAGATAATATATAGTCGTACTCTGGTGTTCCATATTTCTTTAATTTATCTGCTAATTTATTTAATAATCTATCCTTTAATTTCATAATCATCTCTCCATTTCTTCTTCGTTATTTTCTTCTATACTTTTTGTATTTTCTTGTTTATCTAAATCCAATTCACTATCAATTCTTGCTTTTTCTTTTTGCAATTCTCTTATTCTTTCTTGATTAGTAAATGGTTTATCTAATTCCTCCTTTATATCAATAAGTTGTTTTTCAGTGTAGGCGATTTGTTCTTTTACTGTGTCAATTTTATTGCTAAAACTTTTGAGCATATTTTCTAATTTTAAAATATTACCAATCTCATCAATATTGCTCGTTTCAACTTTATATTTTCCAACACCTTTAATATATATAACTGGCTTATACCATAAACTATCTTTTAATCCAACTATATCAAATCCACTTATTTCACCTATTTTCGTTTCTTCATCAATCTTTAATGTTGAAAGACTTTTATAAAACATTGTACTAGCATCTTTTCTTGAGGTATATATTTTATCTCTAATTGTAATTTCAAAGTTATCAGCAGACAAATCTCTTACATTTTTTATATCTTCATTTAAACCATTTAAATACTGCTTTTGATATTTTAATTGTCTTGGCAATTCTGTATTATATTTTGATTCCAATTCAATATGTGATTTATCATACCTACTTTTAGATAAGTATAATTGTTTCAATTCATTTTCAACTTTAAACTTTTCTAATATTAATGGATTACCACTGGCAAGAGCTTTAACTTCTGCATAAGTAAGTGTATCTCTATCCAAATCTTCTGCTGTTCTACCACCGCCATTTGAGTTAGCCATTATTTGATTAATAAAAGTAGCCTTTGTTTGAATTAACTGGTATGAATAAGCATCAAAACTACCTTCAGTAACATATCTATATATTTCTACTTCTGCATTTTGATTTCCTTGTCTTAATATTCTACCTTCTCTTTGCTCTATATCCGATGGTCGCCACGGGCAATCAAGATGATGTAATGCAATTAATTTATCTTGAACATTCATTCCTGCTCCCATCTTTGAAGTTGAACCTATAAGAATTCGTTTTGTACCATTTCTCATATCTTCAAAAAGTTTTAATTTTTGAGGATTAGTTTTAGCATTATGAATAAACTCTATTTCTTCTTCTGGTACACCTCTTGCAATTAATTTATTTTTAATATCATCATAGACATTAAATT
>CAJMOW010000074.1 GCA_905215145.1 uncultured bacterium
CCAAACTGTTCAGCATTTGTGTTTCCATTATTAGCTGATGTTAAATAATTTCTAAATGCAACCACACCATATGCTATTACTTGTTTAAAATTATATTTTTCTTCCATGTATCATACCTCCACTTTAATATATTTAGGAACATCAAAACTACGACCTAATTCATTTTCTTTAAATTCAAATCTTCTCTTTTTAACATTATAAGAATAAGCACTTTTATTCCAATTCCTATATGCCATATTTGATAATCGTTTAGGTTTTGATAATTCTCGACTTGCTTGATTGTGCATATTTCTCAAAATTAAATCATCTGCACTCTTTTCAAATTGAGCTATTTTTCTTTTGGTTCGTATATAATTTTTTGTTTTTTCTCTATGTTTCCTTTGATTAATATTTTTTCTTTCTTTTTTTATTCTTAAATATCTATTGTCTTTTTTTAAAACCTGTGTTATTGCACTTTTAGTAATATTCAATTTTTTTGCTATATCAACAGGTCTCATTTTTTCTTCAAAGTACATTTTTATAATTTCAGCTCTTTTACTTTTCATAAGAATCTCACCTTCTTTGCTTAACTTTTTGCTAACACTTTAAGAAATTGGCAAATTTAATGAGCTTTTTCGTTTCATCTCATCTTTTTCTTTTTTTAATTTTAGAATTTTCTTTTTAAAACCAATAACACGATTCCTTACAATGAATTGTCTCTTTTTTTGTTTTAAATATAGTTTCAATTCTCTTACCATTTTTCTACCTCCTTCATTTATTAAGACCGAAACGAAAAATGGTAAAAGTGACAAATTTATTATTTTTCTCTATTTTTAGTTAAAACCATATAAATTTTTATAATTATTTCTTGTTTTAAATCTTCATCTATTGGCCCATTAGTATATAATCTACTATACTTATTTATTAAATTTTCATATTTTTCAATTATTTCTAGAACTTCTTCATCAGTTAAATTATAATTGTTAAACATTATATATCTCTCCTTTTCTCAAATTCTTTTCTTATTTTCTCTAATGCTCTTAATCTTTTTCGTGTAATGCCTGATTTAGTTAAAAATAATATTTCTGAAATTTCACTATCTGTCTTGTTTTCAATATAATACAAAGAAAGCACCAACTTCTCATTATAAGTTAGTGCTTTCACAATTTTAGATAATTTTTCATCGCAAAAAATCTTTTCAAACTTTTCAGCTTGAATTTCATTATCCATCTTTCTTTCTAAATTTTCTTCCATTCTTGTATCAGAACAGACTACTTGTTCTTCAATATTTAATTCTTGAAGAATTTTTTTGTTTTTTCTAAAATAATCAATTCTTGTATCTTTTGCAATAATTTTTAATGTTTTCTTTTCTTGGCTGTTTAATATATACAATCTACTCCCTCATCTAGGAACTTATTATTTATATTAATAAGTTTAAAAGGAGCATCATTTTTTACTACTCTTGATATTCTCTAATTATTTTTTACATTTAATCACCACCTTATATTAAAATTTTAAAAGTATCTTTAATTTTTTTCAACATTGTATATTAATTGCTTTTGTTTTCTCCTTTTAAAACTTTAATATAAAGTTCCCATAATAATATTACAATAATTCTTTATTTTTTTGTCTAAAAGGGTGTGATGAGGTGCAAAAGGGTGTGTTTTTGTATTGTGATTTCCTTTTTTTTACATAATATTATTGTGTTTACATAAATTTTATGATATACTATTCTTGAATTTTTTATATTTACATTTGTTGGAGGTTGTATTAATGGTTAAAATCCTTCTTGCAGATACTGATACCAAGCGTAATTCAGCAAGCTGCCAATTTCTTTCAAATGAAAAGTATTTTGAAATCGAAAGTACAAATGATGGAATCTCTACAATAAAAAAATATTTAGAAATTGAGCCAAATATTTTTGTCATAGATTCAAATTTCACAGATATAAAAACTCTTGATATAATTGATAGACTTTCTGTTTCTCCATTAGAAAGAAGAAAAAAGAATACAATATTAACTATTAGTGAAACAAAGGAAACTTTTTTATTAGAAAATGTATTAAAAGTTTATCAAGTTCTTTATAGACCATTCGACAATAATAAATTACTCAATATAATTAATCAGATGAAATTAGAATTTAGTATTCCAAATCTGACAGAAGAAGAATTAAATATGTATCTACTATCTTTGGATTTTAATATAAACTCAAATGGATGCCATTATTTGAAATCTGCCATACTTCATTCTTACTATTATTCTAATAAATTCAATTCATTAGATGATATATTCTCAAATGTTGCCTTAGAATACGGTATTAGTACACGTGAAGTAAGAGATGGCATACGAAGTGCCTTAATTCCATTTAATAGATATAAAAATTACAATTCGGCTAAACCTATTATGAAATTTTTCGATTTATCCAAGGATCCAATAACACCAAAGTATTTTATATCAACGTTTGTTACATATTTACGATTAAAAAAAGCGAGAAATAAGTAAATTGTTTATAACAATATAAAAACTTATTTCTCGTTTCATTTTTAATTTTTGTATTTGAATTCTTTATAATCTTTTATAATATCTTGTACTCTATTCTCGTAAGGTTCTTGTATAAGAGCATTTAACTTGTTTCCTATGATATTTATTGTCTTTTCTAATTCTGACTCTGAAATATCATTTTTGTCATTAAAAATATTAAATATAGGTATTTCTATATTTGTATTTTTCTTTGCCTTTATTGCAACTTCTAATCCATTAATATCGTGCATATCATATTGGGCAAATACCATCTCTGGTTTTAAATTTACGATTTTATTATATGCATCATTTCCATCAGTTGCTACTCCAATCACATCTACATAATCAAGTCTTTTTAGCAACTCTATAAGATTATTTCTTATTTTTTCATCATCATGTGCAATCAATGTCCTTATTCTTTCGGTTGAATGTATTTTATCAAAATCAATTATATTTTGTTCTAATATGTTTCCAAAATAATGATCTTTACCATTTCTTGTCTGAATCACATCTGCATTAGGAAGAATTACTATGCTTCTTTCAAACTCACTTTGCTTTTTATATTCTATTTTCTTTATATTTTTAAACTCTTTAAAACTTCTTATATTTTCTTCTAATTTACTTTCTTCAACTTCAAATTGTTCTGCATTTTGTTCTGCTCTTTCTCTAATATTCATAAATTTTAAAAATTTCCATTTTTGAATATTATAGTTGTTTAAAAATTCTCCTATTTCATCTAATTTATTCACATTAAGTTTACTAACGACTGTATTTATTCCAATCTTAATATTTTTATTCTTTGTTTTTTCTAACAAATTTTTAATTATTTCTAAATGATCATTTTCCTTACCTAATGCTACATTTATATCATTTTCAATAGAATCTATAGACAAATTTATCTCGTCCAAAGTATTTAAAATATCGTCTACATATTCATTATCATTCTTTGATAAAAATATTCCGTTTGTTACTAATTTATTATAAAGTCCTCTTTGTCTGGATTCTTTCATTAGTTCATTTACTCTAGGATATAATACTGCTTCACCACCAGTCCATGTAATGTGGTTTATTCCACTTTTTATTAAATGGTCTAATACCTCTCTGTTTTCTTCAAATGATAGATTCGGTATATTATTAAATCCAAAACAATATTTGCATCCTTGATTACATTTAGTTGTAATTTTCCAACAAACTTTTTTCCTCATCTAAAATCCTCCTAAAAATAATACATAATATCTCTTTTAGCACATTAATATTATATATTCTTTTTAAAAGGAAAACTATTCCTAAATTTTCAACATTCTTTAACATTTAGTTAACAGAAAATGGAAAACACCCTATTGCTAGGGTATTTATATTTTTATTTTTTTAAATATTCTTTTATAAATTTCTTGTCTATCTTTGAGAGTTCTCCAGTCAAGTAAACTAAATTTAACTTGATACTTGGCAACTCTATTGGTAGTTCAACTTCATTTAATTCTTTTTTTACAAGTTCATTTTTAACAGCTTCCTTTATGACATACGCTATTCCCATATTCCTTTTTACTGCTTCAACTCTTATTTCAGTTGCATCACACATCATATCCGAATGTAAAGAAACTTTGTTTTTTTCTAATATTTCTTTTAATTTCTTTGTTGCTTTTGTATTTTCTAAATTTAAAATACAATTCAAATCTTCTAACTCTTTTATATCAAATATTTTTAATGGTGTTTTTGAAACAAATATATTATTTATTGTTAATAATTCTTTAACTTCAACTTTAGCATTATTCATTTCTGTGTCTACTATTGCAAAATCTATTTTATGGTTTTGTAATAGTTCTAACATTTTATTTATATCAACTTCACATATTATTTCTACATTAAGTTTTGGAAAATCTTTTTTTACTCTCTCTATTTTTTCCATTAAGAAATAATTAGTAAAGTGAGATGGACAACCAATTTTTATACATCCACTTTCCATATCGTTCTTATTCTTTGCCATTTTCTCGGCAAAATCGAAACTAGATATTGATTTATTTACTATTTCATAAAGTTCTTGTCCATCCGAGGTTAATGTTACTCCCTTACTCTCTCGATTAAAAAGTTTCAAATTTAATTGTTCTTCTAAGCTAGATATTTGTTTACTAACATTTGGAACTGATAGACTTAGTTTTTCTGCTGCTTCAGAATAGCTTTTTGATTGAGCAACTTTACAAAATATTCTATATAAATTCAGATTTATATTTGACATATAATCACACCCTCCTACAAAGATTTTTTTAACTCTATTTCAGCTTTTTTCACATAATAATCTTCTGTATTTATAGGAATTTTTAATTCGTTTATTTTTTTTATTAATTTATCTGTAGTATCAAAATCCAAATTATCTTCTATTGTTTCAATCTCGATTAAATTCTCACCATTTTCAATATCTTTTATAGCTAACTTTAAATGATCTTTTTCATAAACAATATCCTTTTCTTTAATAGTCATAAATTCTTTATATTCAAGTGCTTTTATAAATTCTTTTCCTTGTTCTATATCTTTAATTTTGCATTCTATTTTTTCTTGTTTAATTATAGTTCCATCATTATCAATTTGTTTGTTTTTTAATGTTAATTTTAATTCTGTATAACTCTTTTTAAAATCTTGTGGTATAAATTGAGTAACTTTTCTAATTAATACACACTTTTTTAATATTTCTCTAGCATTTTCTTTTGATATATGAACATCTTTTTTTGTATAATATATATCTTCTAAATTATATTTATCAACAATTGAAAATCCTTTATTTTTCAATATGTTACACATTTCTTGTAATGTACAAGTAATTCGTACAGTTATCTCATTACTCATTATAATATACCCTTTCAAAACAATTCCATTTTATTATACCATATTATGTTAATTTTTTCAACAACTCAGCTTTTTTATTTGGATTGCATAATAAAAAGCATTCAATATGTAATTTATTTGAAAATTATATATTCAATGCTTTTTTATCTTTTTAATTATGTTTTTTTACTATTTCTTCTATTCTATGTATTTGTTCTTCATTCACTCTTTTAAGTTTATTCCTTAATTTTGTTACCGAAAACATTATAGCACTACCTGTACAGCCATACATATTTGCAATTTTAACAAAAGATGATGGTTTTGGTCCTATTTCACTAAGTTCATAATATAATATAAATCTTTCTTTTTGACCCTCTGTCGCATTTTCAATAGAATCAACTAAACTTACTATCTCTTTTTTTTCATCTTTTTCTAATTTAGATTCTTTTGCCAATCTTAATAATTCATCTACTATAAAACTTCTTTCTTTAAATTTCATAAATCTCCCTCTTTCTTATTAATTTGTTCTACAAACTTCTTCATATATTTTCTTGCTTTTTACTTCTTTTCTTAATATATCAGCATCTTCTGGTAATAGTCTATCATTCACTTTTGCTAAATTTATCAAAGCAATAATGCTATTACTGCTGTTTTCTCCTTCTTTTTCTACTATCTCATGTAAGACGTAATCTGGAATTTTAAAATTATATTTTCTTTGTATTTCTTTACCTCTTTTTTCAATTTTTCTTTCCATTTTTAACATTCTATCTATTTCTTCTCTTTCTAATAACTCCTTCATATTCATTATCATTCCTCCTTTTTTATATCTAAACGCCTCTTGATAACTGGTACGCAACACTTCTTTCAAAAAAATATTATATTATTATACATGAAAGAGGTGTAAAATGAAAACGAAAAACATAAATGGTTATTTCAACATTGTTGGTTCCAATATTCGTAAATATAGAGAACTCAAAGGAATTTCACAACGTGAACTTGCAAATAAACTGAATCTATTAGGCGTTAACTTATATAATTCTGATATTTCTCGTATAGAAAACCATACATTATTTATCAGAGATTATGAACAAAAAGCAATTTGCAAAATTTTAGGAATCACATATGATCAATTGTTTGAAAATACCAATAAATATTTTGAATAGATGAGCCAACATTGCTATGTTATAGCTATTGGCTCTTTTTTAGTAATTTCGTTTTATTATATCTATTATTTTTCCGAACTCTAAATTT
>CAJMOW010000075.1 GCA_905215145.1 uncultured bacterium
CATCTACTAGAGATGTTCCTGACTAAAATCCCGCTTTCATATTGTAATAGGAATCACTTAGTTTAGACTAATTATCACTATCAACAATAGATATTGTAGCCTTAATATTAAGTAAGGTTACTATTTTATCAGGATTTATCATCTCTTCTCTAGGAAGAGTAGGACGCTTTCCAGTAATGTCTTTGAATATAGGAAGGTCTAAATAAATCTTATTCTAAGAAATATCTTGAGAAGACTCTATAGTCCAATGCCAATTTAAAGGTATTCCGTGAACCATTGGTTCGCCATTCTGATACCATAATAAAGATGCTATCTCTCCAACTGTGGTACATGGGAATAAATCACCTGTTGGATTTCCAGATTCGTCGTACCCTCTTGAATTACCAACTAGAGTTTCCGGAGGAAACTAACTTATTATTTCATTCATAGTATCTACATTCTTAAACCATTTTACTGGAGCATATTCAGTAGCATACTATGACGGACCTACCTTATGTACATCATAATCAGCATATGAATGTCCTGCACTATTCCTATAATATAATTCAGATAATAGGGATTTAGCAGTATATAGAGCTTGGTAAGTATAGAACGTGTCTCCAGCACCGTCAGACACTTCAGTCATTTCCTATCCATCCTTATAATAGACTGGACTATATTCATCTCCTCCTTCCTTAAATTTTAGACAATATAGAGGCATGAAAGCTCCTGCAAACATAGCATCATCTGGAAGATAGATACCTCCATTAGCTTCTCCACAATTTAGAGGGACTATGTCAAACTTCTTATAGTTTCCATACTAATCTCTCTACAAGGAGTAGGAAATCTAATAGTGAAGCTAGGCATCTGGAAGTATTCTATTACTTAAGGATAATATTCCAATGTATTTTTTCCTACTAGTTCCATCATTCGCTACAGTATAGTTTTGAGTTACCCACTCACCTTTCTTATTCACATAGGAAACTGGAACCTTAACTACTTCTCCCTATTCGTTTTCAGAGTTCTCTATAATTACATTAGATAGTGTAATACCGTCAGCAAAAGAACTTTCAGTGTGACTTGTTCCCAGTTTAGCAATCCACTTAGAAGTATTTCTATCGAATGAGAATGGAATATTATTTATATTTTCCATATAGCTAGGAACCCAACTATAGAATGTTATAAATTTCTATAATAACTCATTCCAGCATAGATTCCAAACCTTTTCTTCAAAGCCATAAGTATTGTCATAGAAAGTAAATAATACGTCTCGCTTGAAGGCGTTATATACTGTCTTTACATTTCTAATACCTATTTTAGGAGTAAGTTCTCTTTCGCCCAAAGTAATATTTCTATTTAGAAATTCTTGAACTCTAAAGTCTGAAATACAAGTAAGAGTGTTCCCATCAGTACGCCAAATCTTCTTAGCAACTGTGTCAACTCCATAAACATACTATGCAGAATCTCCAGTCTTTCCTGGGACTTTGAGGACACTTTCGGGCCACTGACTACCAAACATATCAGAGATAATTTTTGGGTTCTCTGGAAGCACATTAGATGTGTTTATATAGACATTTCCACCTGTTCCCTCACCTGCGACTGCTCTTTCATTGACAGGTATCAATGCTATACCATGTTCAAATACACATAAAAGATTAGACTCAAGAGAAATTAATTTTACTATTTCTCCGTATTCGCGAGTATAATCTCTATAATGAGTACCTTGGAAAACTCTAAATCCGTTCTTATAGGCATCATTAACGTGAATATCAGAATACATAATACGAGTTCCAAACCAGTTCTTTATATAGGGAACATCAGGAAGTTCAAAGTTCCATCTTTCACTTAAGGATTTAGTAAAACCTTTGTTGTATACCTATGATTCTGGGTGCTTATATGTTCCCTCAGTACTCATAGGAAGGTATGGATAGTATCCTCTCGGATGTCCACACATAGCCGTTTCATCTACATTAGATGCGTCTAAGGTACGGATGTTTAGATTATTTGATGACCTAACCTTGAAAGTAACCCACATTCCGAGTTGAATAGCATTTACGTCTCCAAGATTTATCTATTCATATTTCTCAGTATTATTTGGGTCGTAATTTTCCTTCCATGTATTCTCATCTACTATCTCATCATTATAAGGAGCAGAAGGGTCATTAAAGTTTCTATTTACTCTATGGGTAAACTGACATAAATAGCAGTCTCCTCTATAAGCATTAAACTAATATCCACAACTTCTATCTTCCTGTCCTACTATATTACTAGGAGGATTAATCAAATATTTATCTGATTCTTCTATATCATATCTATCGGTGATAGCATTAAAAGTAGAAGAGTTAATCATTCTAAGGTAAAAATAGCTCTACATATTAGCAGTAGAGTATCCTGGTATGTAAATGTTTACCGTTTCCGCAGGTTGGAATTTATTATCTTTATCGTTAAATGCAAGATAAGGTCCGAAACTTCCCCTAATTATATCAGTATTTATCTGCTTGTTAGATATAGTTTCTGAATCCTCAGTATCATTCTTTTTAGAGTACTCAGATTTATAATCCTCTGCGATACATTCATATCTCCAAGCCTCTTCAGCTTCCCCAGCTCTACTTCTAAATAGCATATCGTCTACACCTACACACTTAGTGTTATCAGGTACGGGAATTATCTTTACTGAATAACTAGTATTTACATTCCTATCATAGTAGGCAGGAACATAAAAATGTCTATCGTTGTTGGTAAAGTAATTATACGAATGTCCATTTAAACAGTTAATATTCTAGGAGTTAGTTAATTCTACAAGATGTTCATTTCCTGTAAATATCTAATTATATTTAGCCTAGTCTACTTCATAATCCGGACACAGTATTCCAGCTACGTAATTGCTATCAGAATCCTTTGGAATAAATCTATTTCTAAAGTCCTAAGTTAACTTTCTTGAGCTTTCTGTTTCTGCTATCTTATATCCAGAAGGAGCCTAAGTTGCTCTACCATTTAAAGTTTTTTTCGCAAAGATAGAAGCAATGCCGTATCTTAGTTCCTGAATACCTCCAGCTGTGGCAACAGATAATCCGGCAGCCGCTCCTACGGCACCAGCTCCTACAGCTAGAGTTCCCACAGTTCCCAATCCTGCCCCTAACCCTACTGTACCTGCAATTGTTCCTGCGATAGTCCCTACTGCAGAAGCTCCAGCGGTTACTGCTCCTGCCATTGTAGCTCCAGCTACTGCAGCTGCAGCGGCTCCAGTGGTAAATACAGTAGCAGTAGCTAAAGCAACAACTCCTACTCCTATAGCAACAAGAATCTTTCCAAATAGTGATGATGACTTCTTCTTAAATTCAAAAGAATATCTATTTAGGAACCCTTCTGAAATAAAATTAACATCATTAATATCACTAGTTGTAACGTGGGTCATGCTTAGTGACTCAGATAATTCTGATAAAAATCCATCAGCTGTAGGTATGGTTGGAGTTTTAGCTTCCTTATCTATTCCTATTGTTATTCCCTAAGCCAAGATAGTTGGAATCCTAGTCTACCTTACAAAGAAATATCCTTTAACATATTTCTTAAGTTCTTGTATGGTGGCATCATCTACTCTAATATCAACCGAGTATATAGTATTAGTATCCTTAGAAGGATAGAAAGATACTACTCCTTTTATGTTTTCATAAGAATCTGCTCCATCATATCCTAAAAGGGTGTAAGATTCCTCATTATAATTTACATAATTTCTCTCTTGAGTAATTCCATTATTTATGTAAACTGGAATATTAGTATATTGATTATCTATATACTGAGGATTTTCTGCAGCTAAAGCAATTTCCTAGGTTGTTCCAGCACTACCAAATTCCTTGATGTTGTATCCTCCTCGAATGTTAAACACAGGAGATAATTCTCCATTTGGAAGAATATAAACTATTCCGAATCTATAGATTTCTTTACCCCAATATCCAGTTTTGTTATATATAAAAAGAGGGTCTAAATATCCTTTGTTTGATGTAGAAACATTATAGTCCTAATCTATATCCACAGTATAAGTTTCCTACTTTAAATATGGCAAGAATCTTAAGGATAAGTCGGATAATTCATTATATGGAATATCTGGTTTGTGCACATTAGCTAGAAATAACATATTCTAACAGGTAGCAGATGTAACTACGCTATCGACGGTATTATAGCTCAGATTAATATCAGTAGCTGATAATTCAATTATATCTTCATATCCAGTAACTATTACGTTACATATTTCCGCATTATTTACTAAGAATTTCTTATCTATTTTCGCGTATTGAGTTTGAAAATTCTCCGCAGTACTTCTAGAGTAGTACACATAAACGTAATCGTATGAGGGGTCAATGTTAGTAAGCTAAAAACTTACCTATTTGAAGCTATTTTCGTTTTTCTATCCTGTTTGTACGGCATAATAATCGTCAAACCCTATAAATATACTAACTAAGCTAGACTCTCCAACAAAATCGGTTTCATTACCATCTGCATCTGATAGTTTAAAATAAAAATGGTAATTTCCTACTTTCAAACTTCCTCCAGAATGTACTCCTCTAAACTCGATTTTTGGTATCTTTACAACTCTTTTGTATAACGAGGTGTCGATATCAAACTAATCTCCCTAATCGTATATGTTAGTATCGTTGTTTCCTTTTCTATCTACGATTTCATATGTGTTCTTACCAGTTGCACTGAATCTACTATTAATTAATCTAGGTATGTTTATACCGTCGTTAATTATCAAGTTCACAGAGCCGTCATAACTATGCTATGGAATTATATGAACTGGGTGTTCAAGAGAGAATTTTAATTCGTCCGTAATGAAATCTACTAATTCTCCAGACTCTCTCAAATAAGGGTCAGTTTCTGTAGTAGGAACATTATACCATGCATTATTAATATCTGAATCTATTAGTGCTTGTTCTAGATTAATTCGGTCAGCATTACGACCTTCAGAATAAGCTTCTTCTATCCATTTACCGAAATCAGAAGGAGAAGAGACAGTTTCTACTGTCTCTCCATCTGGATTCCAGGTATAACTATAATTACTAAGATTTCCTATCTTATAGTTATATACATTATTTTTCTTATAACGGTGGGCTGTGCAATTTATACTTATCCCAAATATAGACCACAGGTCTCCCAGAGAATATAATTGCTCCTTATATTCATACATATTCTAGGTAACTCTGTAATTTCTAAATGGGTTATATTCATATACCAAATTACCCTTAGTTGGAAGCATCTTAGTCTATACATCCAAACTAATGTTTCCGTCAAATAGTTTAATCCAATCAATCATAATATTTTAATCCAGAATAAAATCCTGTAAGTGATCTAGATGAGTCTCCCCCAATTTTAGTAGTTACTTTCACATAATATGTTCCAGTAGAAGATGACGGCACTTGAGATAAAGCTAACTAGTTATTTACTAGTGTAAGCTGCCTCTTAACTCGTTCTATATTGAAACTACTATAATTTCTGGCAAATGAAGTCTGTATTGTTTCTCCATCTAATATATCGTAATTAGAAACTCTTCGTAAGGAATATCCAGTAGTTACATTAGCAAATTGCTTAGTAGATGGATTATAATAATATATAGCTCCTTCGGTAAAAGATTGTGTAGTAAATCTAGGAATGTCAGAATAGATAGAATTTACTATAATTCTATTAGATGCACTAACAGTATCTGTGGTAGGAGTAATATATGGGATTTTTATTTCTAATGGATTAGTTCTTAAGCACCCATATAATTTTAAATTTACATTATTTTCCATTCGTAAGTCTTCCTACGTCCTTGTGCTTAAGGATGATTTATTGATAACCTATTCTAGGTATTCTGAATACTTCCATCCCCTAAACACTAGCAGCTTATTATTTTCTATATTCTCACTAGGTTGCAATTCTATTACTACATCTCTACCGTAGATAGAGTAATTGTCGGAAAGATATACATAGTTATAAGGATAATACTACTAAGACTACCCTGTATCTGATGATAAGTAAAAGAGCTATGTTAAATATCCAAGTACAATAGGAACGTAATAAGTTAGAGAATTTCCACTCTACATATGGTCTCCTGGTTCTATAACACCATCTACAGATATTCCGCATAAGGTTCCTCCCAGATCCCCATTTCCAAATGTCTATCCAGCTTTTACTAATTTATTAGAAGATATTACTATATTACCATTTTTTCTAGCATTACTATGAGCTGGATTGTCACTATTATTATACGCGAATCCCATTGGGAACAAGAACTTAAAATTATTCATGATTTTATCATAGGTGAAAGACAATCCTTCATGTATCGGCTGGCCTCCGTCATCATTTATACCTCTGGTATTATTATTATCAGGCTCCCCAGCTACGGTATTAATCCCATTTTGGTCAGTATTAAAACTAGCAATAGATGAATTATACTCAGTAGAAGCCCTTCGTTTTTCTCTAATAGAACAGAAGTATATTTTAGTATATTGTATTTTATTTTCCCCACTTACTCCCATAGAATATGTTTCCAAGTCTTTTACATTAGTAACAAAAGATTTCAGAATTTTTAAGGGAGAG
>CAJMOW010000076.1 GCA_905215145.1 uncultured bacterium
AATAATTAAAATTGATAAATCTGATAATTATTTAATAATAAATATAAATGATGAAATTTATAATTTTACAATAAATGAAATTGAAACAGATAATAACAAATATAGCGAAATTAATTTAATATACTTTAATGAAAAAATTGATAAAAGAAATATTGTTATTAGAAACAATAATTTTTCAAATATTAAAATAACTTTTTCAAACAAATATAATTATGTTGTTGAAATAATTCCTTATTATGAAAACGAAGTACTTAAGTTTAAAGAAAAAATTTATCAAAAAAAATAGGATAAAAATCCTATTTAGACATTTTTTCTGCTTTTCTTTTATCTCTGCATTCTTTACATCTTACTGGTTCATTAGTAAAACCTTTTTCTTTATAAAATTCTTGTTCACCAACAGTAAAAATAAATTCTTTTCCACAATCTTTGCAAACTTTAGTTTTATCTTGCATATTTTTCTCCTCCTTTACACATCATTGATTTAATAGTTATAAAGGAGTTCTTATATAGAATACACTTAATAATTTTTAAACCAAATTAACTATATCATACAATTAAATAATATGCAAATGTTTAAGAAGAATTAACATTTTTTTTGTTTAAAAACATATTGTTTAATGAGGTGTATATTGTGAAAAAAGTATTAATTCTTTTTGGTGGAGACTCTAATGAACATTACGTTTCTTGTAAATCAGCTAGAACTATATTAGAAAACATTGATAAAAATAAATATGAAGTTACTAGTGTGGGTATAAAAGAAGATTGGTATGTTTTTAATGACAATTATGATTTTTTAACTAATGGAAATTGGCTAAATTCAAATATAGAAAAAATTACAAATATTATAGAGTTTATTAAAGGTTTTGATGTTGTTTTTCCTATAATTCATGGTAATACATGTGAAGATGGAAAAATACAAAGTATGCTGGAATTGTTTAAAATAAAATATGTTGGATGTAATCCTTGTACCAACTTACTTTGTTATGATAAAGAATTAACTAAGATAATTCTTAATAATTATAATATTCCCCAAGTAGATTATGTTTGTATATCTAAAGATTATAATATGAAAGAAATAATTAAAAAAATTGAATTTCCAATGATAATTAAACCATGTAAAAGTGGTTCATCTATAGGAATTAATAAAGCAACTAATAAAAAGGAACTTAAAATTTTTATTAATGAAGCTTTAAAATATGATAATAAAATTATTGTTGAAAAGTTTATTAACGCAAAAGAATTAGAATGCGCAATTAGAGGAACAGATAAATTGGTTATATCAGATATTGGGGAAATTAAAACAAATAGTGATTTTTATGATTATGAAGCTAAATATAATGATTCTAGTTCTAAAACTATAATACACGCAGATATTCCACACAACGTTAAAATACAAATTCAAGCATTAGCTAAAAAGGTATTTAATTTTTTAAGATGTCGTGGTATGGCCAGAATTGACTTTTTCTATAATGATAAAATTTATTTAAATGAAATCAATACAATACCCGGATTCACAGATATAAGTATGTACCCTATGTTACTTACAAATAAAAATTTTTCATGTAAAGATCTTATTACATATCTTATTGAATCTGCTTTCAATTAACAATATTTTATATATTGTTTTTTTATTAAATTACAAATTACAAAAAAAAGAAATTATTTTCTTGCATCTAATTTCTTTCTTTGTTCTGTATTTAAAACTTTTTTTCTTAATCTTATATTATTAGGTGTAACTTCTACTAATTCATCTGAATTAATATAATCAAGTGCATATTCCAATGTTATAGGTCTAGGTCTTTTTAATACTACAGTATGATCTTTTCCTGCACTTCTTGTATTAGTTAAATTTTTACCTTTTACAACATTTACAGCTAAGTCATTATCTCTAGTATGTTCACCAACAATCATACCTTCATAAACATCTACACCAGGTTCAATAAACATTATTCCTCTATCTTCAAGTTGACCTAATGCATATGCAGTTGATTTTCCGTTTTCCATTGAAACTAAAACGCCTAATTTTCTTTCACCAACATCTACATTTTGATATGGTCTAAATTCTTTAAATGAATGATTTATTATTCCATAACCTTTAGTTAAAGTCATAAAGTCTGTTGTAAATCCTAGTAATCCTCTTGATGGAATTGTATAAGTTAATCTTACTTGATTACCAACATTAGTCATATTTTCCATAGTGGCACTTCTCATACCAAGTTGTTCTATAATATTACCTACGCATTCTTCTGGAACGTCTAATTGTAGATCTTCGTATGGTTCCATTTTTACTCCATCTACTTCTTTTATTATTATTGCTGGTTTTGAAACTTGAAGTTCAAAGCCTTCACGTCTCATGTTTTCAATTAGTATTCCAAGATGTAATTCACCACGTCCAGAAACTATAAATGACTCTGAATCACCTGGAACTACTTTTAAACTTACATCTTTTTCTGTTTCTTTAAATAATCTTTCTTCAATTTTTCTTGCTGTTAATAATTTACCATCTCTACCACAAAATGGACTAGTATTTACACCAAATGTCATTTGTAATGTTGGTTCATCTATTCTCAAGATTGGAAGAGCTTCTTCTTTACCAACTTCACATACAGTTTCACCAACTGAAATATCAGGTAACCCTGAAATTGCTATTATATCTCCAGCTTCTGCTTCTTCTATTTCAATTTTATTTAAACCAAAGAAGCCAAATAGTTTAGCAATTCTAAATTGTTTAATAGATCCATCTAATCTTATACAAGAAACCATTTGATTTACTTTAATTTTGCCTCTTTTAACAAGACCAATTCCAATTCTACCGACATAATCGTTATAATCTAATAAAGCAGGTTGGAATTGTAATGATCCATTTAAATCTACTTTAGGGTTTGGAATAGTATTTATAACTGTGTCTAAAACATAATCCATGGTTGGTTCTTGAGTTTCTATTTCTGGAGACATACTTGATGTACCATTAAGTGCTGAAGCATATATAACAGGGAAATCTAATTGATCTATATCTGCACCAAGTTCAATAAATAAATCTATTACTTCATCCACAACTTGTTTTGGTCTTGCAGTAGGTTTATCTATTTTATTAACTACAACAATTGGAGTTACACCTGCTGCCAATGCTTTTTTTAATACGAATTTAGTTTGTGGCATAGGACCTTCATATGCATCTACTACTAGAAGAACACCATCAACCATATTCATAATTCTTTCTACTTCTCCACCAAAGTCAGCATGTCCTGGTGTATCAAGTATGTTAATTCTATAGTCTTTATAATCGATAGCTGTTGTTTTAGCTAATATTGTTATTCCTCTTTCTCTTTCAATTGCATTTGAATCCATAGATAGTTCACTAATATCTTCATTTGCTCTAAAAGTATGTGACATTTCTAACAATTTATCTACTAATTTTGTTTTACCATGATCAACATGGGCTATAATTGCTATATTTTTTATTTTTTTCATAAATACACTTCTCTTTCAACTGATACATTATATCATAATTAATAAAAAAACTGAACTTTTTTTATTAACGTTTTTTGTTTTTTTATTAACGTTTTTTGTTTATTTTTTTTATATGTTAATTCATTTATTTTCCCATCTATTATTTTTGATATATTTATATATTCTTCATCCATTTTGATATTTTCTTGAAACTTTTTAAACTTTATTAACAAAGATAACAAATCATTGGGTTCTAAGTAGCAAAGTTCATTTCTAAAGCAAATATTTCTTTTATAAATATTAGTTAAAACCACATAGCCTCCAATTTCTGTTTTTGTTTTTTCACCTATATAATATTTATCTTTATGTTTTTTAACTTCGCATTTGCCACTAGTAATGGTTAGGAAATATGTGTTTTCTTTATCTTCCGCAATAATGATTGCTGGTCTTTTTTTTGCATGATCAAATGTAAAATTTTTAGTTAATTTATTATTTAAATATGTTGTTTTAAAAACAATATTTTCTAACATTACTATGCTTCCAATATCATAATCCATTTATATCACTCCATTAATAATTTATTTTAAATAAAATTCCATTCTTCAAAAATTAAGTTATATATTATCATTTTTTCACAACAAGGTCAAGTTAATCTTCCGTTTTTTAAACTAACTAAATATCTATATTTAACTAATTCATGTTATAATTATAGTGGTGAAGTAAATTGAAAAAATCATTAATTATAATACTATTAATTATAATTCCTTTTAATGTCTATGCATATGAAAAAAAGACGGTAACATTAAATAAATGCGTAGATGGCGACACTGCTTGGTTCAACTTAAATGAAGAAAAAATTAAAGCAAGATTTCTAGCTATTGATACACCTGAATCAACAAATAAAATTGAATTTTTTGGAAAAGAGGCTAGCGAGTATACTTGTAATAAACTTAAAAAAGCTAATAAAATCGAAATAGAATATGATGAAAATTCAAACAAGTATGACAAATATAATAGAAACTTAGTTTGGGTTTGGATAGATAATGAATTGTTACAAAATCTAATTATAGAAAATGGATATGGTAAAGTAGCATATTTATATGGAGATTATAAATATACTGCTTTGTTAAAAAAAAGTGAAAAAAACGCAAAAGAAAAAAATATAGGAATATGGAATAAAGAAAACAATGAAATTCAAAAGTCTTCTAATGTCAATGAATACGGATACAAGTTTTATCTGATTTGTATAATAATTTTAATTATATGTTACATATGCTCAAAAAGTTTTAGAAAAAATATTAATAAAAGAGTTAAAAAACGAATAAAGGGATAATATTATAAAATTAATCCCTTTATTTTTTTAATTTATTATAAATTTTTAACATAAAATTATATAAATTATATTTTGGCTTTGAAATAATTAAATCAAACTCACCAATTAATTCTACTACTCTTCCACCAAAACCTTTTTTAAATTCGTATATTCCATACATATCATTATTTTCTTTTTCAAAATTTCCACTTATTCCATAAAAATTATATATATCGCACTTTCTCTTTAAAGCGTCTTTCATTGTAAACCATTTTATTAAATATTGGGCGTCATAATGCATAAATTCTTCATAAGCGCCACCAAATAAGTTTAAATATTCTTTTCCACATATTATAGACATTGTTCCAGCTAGTGGTATCTTTGAACCATATTTTGATTTATATCCTTCATATAAATCTATTTTCTTTTTATTATCATCTATTTCTTTCAAATGGTAATCTTTTATATCTTGATAACTTTTAATCTTATCTATTTCATCTTGAAATTTTTTAATACCTAGTTCCACATCAAGATAACATATATTTATTATTAAATTATCACCTATTTTATCATACATGTTTTCATAATAAGAATATGGTCTATCTATAAAACCACGTCTTGAACTTGTATGTTCCATTATATTTTTATAATCCATCAATCTATCTTTTGAAATCTGTTCTATAATTAGTCCCTGTTTTTCAGTTCTACGTATGGTTTTTCTATAGTGTTTGTTAAAGCCTGCAAAAACATCTTCTTCAGTTTTATTTTTTAAATCTAAAACATACATCCAACGTGGCTGTAATTCTTTTGTTATATCTTTATTAAAACCATAATGTTTAAAACCATTATTTTTTAAAAAATCAACTATATTTGAGTTATCTACACCATTTTCTACTATATTACCATCTATGTCTCTTGTTTTATATTCAACATATGGATCAATTTTTAACATAAATCCTTTATTATTTTTTACATATTCTTTTATTTCAAGTATAAATTTTTTTAACAATTCTTTGTTATTATAATCTATTAAAAATCCCCTAGGGGCATAAAATAATTTCAATCCTAAAGGTAGTTTTTTTGACAAAACCATAGTAGCAGCTATAATTTTACTATCTTTTTTTAGTCCAATTAAATCATAATTCCAACCACCAGCTTGTTTTAGTTTTCCCCAATATTCTTTTTGATGAAATGTTATATATTTACTTTTAGAAGCATATTCTTCGTATTCAGCGCTATTAAGTTTTTCTATATGCATTAATATCTCCTCCAAGTTTAATGTAATTATACCATTACATATAAATTATGTAAACTAAATTATTTAATATTAAAATAATATTTCAAAATATATTCCATCGTTATTTTTATATCAGGAAAAACGCTAATATTTTCTAAATCATTTAAAGAAAACCATCCTGCTTCTGTACTTTCTTCACTAATTACAGGATCACAATTATATGGGTTAAGTGGAACTGCTGGATAAATAATATCTATATGAACTTCCCCCATTTTATTTAAATTCTTTTGAATTCCAAGTGGGCGTATACAATCATTTTCTCTTGGAAATCTAACACCTAAAAGTTTAATTTTAATTTTCGTTTCTTCATATACTTCTCTAACTGCCGTTTCTTCTGGTAATTCGTCTGGTTCTATATGACCGCCTGGTTGAACCCATTTATCAAATTTTTTGTGTTTAACTAATAATATTTTTTTATCAAGTGGATTTATGATAAATGCAGAGGCGCAAAA
>CAJMOW010000077.1 GCA_905215145.1 uncultured bacterium
ACTTTTAAGTATATTATATATAATATTAATATTAAAGTAAAACAAATCCTTTCAAATTTTATAATAAAATACTAAATAAATTTCTATTTTGTCTTCTTAAATTTTTAAGAATTAACTATATTTTTTCTTAATTTTACCTCATATTCTGTAAAATCCAATTTTTTATAAATACGTTTAGCTAATTCATTTTTTTCCATAACATTAATATCTATATATTTAACGTTTAATTTTTTGCACCTATCTATTGCCTCATTTAATAAACTACTTGCTATTTTCTGATTTCTATATTCTTCCAAAACATATAAACCGTCTAACAAGCATAAATTTTCATTTATTTTTCTTATTAATATATACCCTACTATCAATTTATCTAAATAATATGCAAGCAAAATAGCATCTTCATCATCTAACATTTTACTAAAATGATTTTTAATTACAATATTATCATCTATTAAATCATTATATTTTTTTCATCTAATATTAACTTTGTTAATAATTCATCACATTTATTTGCATCCTCTACGTTTTTTACTTCTTTAATCATAAATAATCCTCCTAGTGAATATTGTATCATATTTTAAATCAAATGATTATATTGTAAACTTTGCTAGTATCTAAAAACAATATTTACAACTTACTTAAATCTTGCTTTTTTCAAAATATAAACAAATTGGTTTGGTAATCTTTTATCAACTTCTTTTATTAATTTATCATCAATACCATATTCAGTACTATAAAAAACATTGTTTTCAATTATTTTTGTTGTATAAACTGGTTTTATTTTTTTGTTTGTTCATACTCATAAATACTTCCTGCTAAATCTCCAATTATTGCACCATACATTACACTTCACCAATCAATAATTAAATTTTAACATTTAAATTATAAAAATGTAAACTTTTTATAAAAAAAAGAAAAGATTTACTTTTCAATTATATTTATAATATTCTCTGCTGTTTTTTCTACACCATACTTGTCAACATTAAATGATAAATCATAATTACTGAAATCTTTCCATTCTCTATTTGTATAAAATTTATAATGTTTTGATCTTTCTTTATTAATTTTATCTATTTTTCTTAAAGCTGTTTTAGAATTTAATCCATAATATTTTATAGCTCTTTTTTCCTTTGACTTTGAATCACTATATAAAAATATTTTTATTGCATCTTTATTATCTTTTAAAATATAATCTGCACATCTTCCTACTATAACACATGAAGATTTAGCTAATTTTTCTATTACTTTTTGCTCAGCAATAAATAATCTATCATCATTATTATTAGTATAACTTGCTGATTTTTTCTTTTCATCAGTCATTTTTACATATTCTTCTGATAATCCAGATTCTTTTGCCGATAATGAAATTAATTCTTTATCATAAAAAGGAAGTCCAAGTTTTTCTGCTACTAATCTTCCAACAAATCTTCCCCCTGAACCATACTCTCTAGAAATAGTAATTACAATATGTTTCCCATTGTATGTATTATTAGTTTGTTCTTTTTCTTGATACGTTTCATTTATAACTTCTTTTCCTAATTTTTTATATTCTGATTTAATGATAAATATTGTAATTATAAAACAAAGTACATCTGCAATACAACCTGCATATAATACTCCATATATTCCCTTATTAAAAACGAAAGCTAGTATTAATGATATTGGTATTAATAACATTATTTGTCTTATAAATGTAACAGCAGTTGATTTTACTACATTTCCTAAAGATTGAATAACAATACTTGTAGTCATTTCAAGTGCATTAAGTGAAATTACTAGTAAAAAACTATGACACATAAGGACTGCAAATTCCATAAATAAATTATATGAAACATCATTACTTGATATAAATATCCCAGTTATTTGTTTTGGAAATAAAACAAATAATAAATTAAAAATTATACCTATTATAAAGTTAATGATTAAAACTTTTCTAATTGTTTCTTTTACTCTAAATTTATTTCCTGCTCCATAATTAAATCCAATAATTGGTTGTGAACCTATAGATATACCTAAAACTGTTGAAATATATAAACTATTTATTTTTGATATAACACCATAAACAGATAATGGTATATCAGCACCAAATTTCGTATTTGCACCTAACTTTGTCAATATATTGTTCATAAATATAAATAATACCAAAATAGTTGCTTGTGTTATAAATGAAGATATTCCAAGCGCCAATATTCTAAAAACATCTTTATCTAATTTAAAATCGTTTTTTGTTAGTTTTACTGATTTAATTTTAAATAAATAGATGATTGCTATTACAAAAGATACTATTTGCCCTATTATTGTTGCTAATGCTCCACCTTTTACTCCCATATCAAATCCAAATATAAATATAGGATCTAATATTATATTTATAATTGCACCTATAACTAACATAATCATTGAATATTTAGGTGAACCATCCGCCCTAATAATGCTTGAAAATGATGAATATATTAACATAAATGGGGCCCCAATAACTATTATTCTTCCATAATCTACAGCATATTTATAAACGCTTTCTGTACATCCAAACAAATATACTAATTGTGGTAAAAATATATAAGCAATACCACTTATTACTATTGATAAAATAATGGTTAAACTAACTGCTTGCCCAATACTTTTTGCAGCAGCTTTTTTATTTTTTTCACCCAACTTAAGTGATAAATTCGCAGCAGCACCATTTCCAATAAGACCTGCAACTGCATTAAAAATTATAATTAACGGAAATATAACATTTGTTGCTGCATTTCCAAGTGTTCCAACTCCTTTACCTATAAATATCTGATCAACAATATTATAAATTGAATTAATTAACATACTTATTACACAAGGTATTGAAAACGATAAAATTAGTTTATTTATTTTGTCTTTTCCTAAATTTAATTCCTTCATACTACTCCTCTTTTCTATTAAATAAACACAATAAATTTATGCGACTTGTTAATTGTAGCACAAAAATTTTTTTTGTGTAAGTTTTTTTATAAAAAAATGAATACTTTTTTTGTATTCATTTTAAATATATCTTTTTATTTATTATATCTTTTTAATAGTTCTTTTTCTTGAATGTCATAGTCTTTTAACAGATAATGACAATTAGAAGCATGCGCTAACAAATCACTTCTTTTTAATTGAAAAAGCAGTTTTGCTTCTGTAATACTTAATTTTTCATTTACCAAATTGAAACTTTTTTCTTTATCAATTCTAAAATCATGAAAATATATTAATTTTGAAACTACCTCAGTTAATTCCTCATCCAATTCATATTTTTTTGAAAAATTCAAAAATATTTTGTTTGATTTTAGAAAATGCCCATAAAAATGTCCAATTCCTGAATCATCTTTAAAATAAGTATATGGTTTACCTATGTCATGAAAAAAAGCAGCTAATCTCACATATATATTCTGTGGCACACCATCAACAACATGAAGAATATGTTCGTAAACATCATATATATGATATGGATTATTTTGATCAAAGTTTTTACATTTTTCCAGTTCAGGTATCATTTTAAAAATACAATCCTCATTATCTTTTATAAGCAAACTTGGTTTTTCTGATAAAAGGATATCAAATAAGTAATTTTTATCATTATTTTTCATATTTACTCCTTACAATATACATATATTCTAATAAAAATATAACAACATTTAAATGAATTGTCAAATTAAATAAGGTCTTACATAAAAACGTAAGACCTTATTATAATTATGATATTCTAACTATATTTAAATAAGCACTAGTATCTGAAGCTGGTGATATTGTAGCAGCATCTGTAGATTCTATTGATAAACCTATTTGATCTCCAGCAGTAAATGCATTAATTGTACTACCTACAAAATCAGTATCAACATTTGCAGTCAAGTTTTTACCAATTGTTGTACTACCAATAGGTGTTGCATTTTGTTTTACATTTATTGTAACCTCGGTATTGGTACTTGCACTACCTGAAAAATAATAATCAACTTTATAAACTCCAGTAGTAGGAATTGTTAATTTATTTTGCGTTCCTAATGTTATACCATTTGCTGGTCCATTACTTCCAAGTGGTATATCTTGTGATATATTTGCTTCTAAAGTTATACCTGTTTGCGTTGTATCATATTTACGTCCATATGTATTTGTTTGAGATATTGTTTCACCACTAGGTCCTGTTGGCCCCGTAGGTCCAGTTGGGCCTTGTATCCCTTGTGGACCTATTGCACCAGCTGCTCCTGTTGGTCCAGTTGGGCCTATTGGACCTGGTAAACCTGCTGGGCCTGTTGCTCCTGCTGGAATTGTAAATGTTAATACAGCATTTTGATTTGTTCCAGTATTAGTTACTGTAGCATCAGTTCCAGGATCTCCTGTTATCGTCTCACCAATAGTTATAGTTGCTGGTCCAGTGGGTCCAGTCGGACCTGTTGGTCCCATAACGCCAAGTCTTTCCTTACAACGTCTTCCTTCTTCTAAAATCTGTTTAATTCTACAAGAATATTCTTTATCCATATATATTTCTCCTTTCTTTATTATTTTATGAACAACAAAAAAAAGCAAATATTATTAATGACTAAAATAATACTTACTTAACATTTTTTGATAATTTATAAACTTTTTGTTTTGAAACTTTTTCCAAACTATCTTTTTTATTTATTAAATCTTTTGTTTTTTCTAAATCAATTTTTAATTTTCTTTCTACAATATTTAACTTATCTAAAACCTTTTTATATTCATCTGTTCCAGCATACATATGATTATTTATTTCAAATGAAACTTTTAATGATATTAAATTATTTAGAGAATCTTCTTGGACATCAAAAATAGATTCAATGATTTGACCTTGTTTTTTTATCTGATTTAAATATTCAGGAACTATTACATTTATATTTTTATTAAGCTCTGTTTGTTTTCTTATTTTTTTTATTGAATTATTAATTAAAATACTACTTACTAAAGTTCCTAACATTTTATTTTTGAAAAGGGCAACTGGAAATAGATTATATATTACTTCTAGTGTTCTATCAATAAATGTATCAAAGGAATTTATTTTTAATTTACTTTTTATATTATCAGAATTTTGATTAAATATTTTATATTCTTTATCAAAAAATTTTTCTTGTTCAATTAAATTTTTTTTAATAATTGAAATTCCTTTTTCAAGTTCTCTTGAATCAATAAATACTTCTTCTTTTTTTTCTGTTTTTTTCTCTTTATTAGAATTTAAAGTAGAAATATTTTCAATCATTGTTGATTTTTTTTCTTCTAAAGAATTTAACTTTTCGATATTTAATTTATCATTTTTATTTAATTTATGATCTTTTTCTAGTTCAACATTATCCTGTTTTTTTATTTGATTATCTTTTTCTAATTCGTTGCTTGGTTTTACTTCTTGTAAACCAATACCTTTTTTGTGTAATATTACTACTGTTTTTTTATCACTATTTTTATTACTTTTTTTTAATGAATTATTTAATATATTTTTATTTCGTTTTTTTAATGAGAATCTATTATCACGTGATTTATTTAATAATAAATTACTACTTATAAAAACTAAATCCACGTCACTTTTTTTATCATTACGTAAATTAGGAATGGGTTTTAAACTATAGGTTTCTTGTTCAAAAACATTTGTATATATATTTACTTTATTTGAAATTTTAAAATTTTTTAAACTAATTTGATTATCTTTTTTTTTAAAATTGTTATTACTAACTATCTTCTTTTTACTATTACTTTTATTATTTGATATATTTTTTTTAGAAAATTTATACTCAAAAAATCCAAATATAAAACCAATTATAATAAGAAAAAAATTTCTGACTTTTGAATTTTTTTTAATTTTATTTACTTTGTAATTTTTTTCCTTATAATTTTTTATTTTTACTTTAATCTTTTTTTTATTTAAAAATATATTTTTCCTATAAACTTTAAATCTATTTTTTAAACTTCCTATTTCTCCCATTACTTAACAACACCAATTTTATTTAATGGAAATAACCTAAATACTCCTACTCCACATATATCTTTTTTAGAAATAAGTCCTATTATTCTGCTATCTTGCGATACACCTCTATTGTCACCAAGTACAAAATAATAATCATCTGGAATAACATCATAACCCAACTCTTCTAAAAAGAAATTGTCAGTTGAAACATCTAATTTTACATCATCAATTTTTTTATTATTAATATATAAAATTCCATTTACATATTTAACTGTTTCACCAGGTAAACCTATTACCCTTTTTATTAGTTTGGAATTATTATAATTGAATACAACTATATCAAATCTTTCTATATTTTTATCAAATTTTTTTAATAAAACTATGTCATTATTTTTTAAAGTAGGATACATTGATGTACCACTTACTCTTACTGGTGTTACTACAAAGCATCTAATAAGAACAACAATTAGAATTATTACTAAATATG
>CAJMOW010000078.1 GCA_905215145.1 uncultured bacterium
TAGTAAGCATTAAACTTACTAATTGATATTATTTATTATCCATATTTACTTTATTTTTCTTATTTTTATTTTTCAAATCAGGGTTAATTTTTTTTAATTTGTTTTTCATTAAATAACATCCTGTTGCACTTAAAATTGTTGTTAAAGATAAAAGTATATAAATAATGATATTTATAAAATTGGATTTATATTTAGTTAACGTATAAACTCCAATATCACCAGATTGTGATTTTACAATAATAATTGATTTATCTTTTCTATTTATTATATTAACTGTACTTTTATCATCTTCAGGAACAGCTTCAATATCACTTCCAGTATAAGTATAATCAAATACTTCTTTGTTAAAATTCTCTTTTAATGAACCTTTTTTTAATGTAATACTTTTTAAATATACATTGTTACTTAAAGATTCTTCAGTCATATTCAATCCTCTTGATACAACAACAGTGTATGTTTTAGTAGAACCATCCTCTGCTGTTACAATTATTTTGTAATTATTATTTCCTGTGGATAACTTTTCTGCTCCTTCAATTTTTATAGTTGCATATTTAGTATCTTCTACAGTTGCATCAATTTTAATTGAATCGGCTTCATATGGAAGATACACGATATATTTATCTTGTTCCTTTTTAAATGCTGGACTTAATATTCCTTGAGAAACTTTTAAACTTGACAAATTATTATTTTTAGAAAGAACTTTATTTGGATCTTTACCCCTAGTAGCACGTATTACATATGTATTTGTACCACCATTTTCTGCTGTTACTGTTATATTAATATCCTTTGTTTCCTCTGCATTTATACTTGTATTAGAAATACTTACTTTTGATTTTGAATCCTCTGCTTTTGCATTTATTTTTAAACTTGAAATACTAAAAGGAACAGATACAGTATAATTTTTTGTATTTGAATTAAATTTAGGACTTAATTCAGCACCATCAACACTTAAGCTTGATAATTTATTATTGCTACTACGGTTATCTTTTCTATTTACCGTAATTGTATATGTTTTTTTATCTCCAGATGGAGCTGTTACAATTATACTAAATTTATTATTACCATAACCTAAATTCTTTGTACCAGTACCAGAAACACTAGCACCTTTATCTTCGGCAGTAGCAGATATTTTTATACTTGTAACATTTGCATCTACAGATATATTATAATTTGTTGTATTTTTATTAAAATTAATACTTCCATTACTTACAGATAAACTACTTAAATTATTATTTGTACTAGGTGGATTGGTAATGCTAATGGTTTTACTTGAAGATGAAATATTAACATATTTAGCATCTGCATCAGGTTGTTTACTTCCAGAATAAGATATTGTAGCATTACCAGTTGCTTTTGCTTTAAATGTAAATTTCATTACATTTTGTCTACCTTTTATAGTATTAGCTCCAAATCCACCTAATTTGTTACCTGCTAACTCAACAGTAAAAGGTGCTAAAGAAGTTGTTTTAACTAGTTCTAACTTATCAGTAGAATAACTAATATTTCCACCAAATGCAGCTAAACCACCATTTGCTCCACTTACGCTATTAACGTATAATACTACATCTATTGTTTTTCCAACATATACACTACTATTTCCACTTATTCCTGTTGTTGCAGTTCCATCTGCTTTAGCAGTTAGTACTGGAAACAAAAAAAGAAAGAAGGAAAGAATAAGAAAATTGATTTTTTTATTTAATATATTTTTCATATTCCTTACCTCCATTCATCATCGATTTGTTCTTTAGTTTCCTCTGAATTTAATTCATTATTTTGATTCATTTCTTCTTTTTGCTTTAGTTCTTTTTTTGCTTGATTCAAAGCATCTTGTTGCAATAACATCTTTAATTTTGAAGGATCTTTTGTTTTCATCGCTTCATGTATGGCATCAATTACTTCTCTTTTTGTAACTATTTCATCATATGGATCATACGGAAGATTATCCTCATAATCAGCGTCATACACATTAATTTTTGGCTCTGGTATAGATTTTGGGGTTGTATCCTTATTATCTATATCACTATTTTGATTGTAATCACCATGGATTACATCATCATCTGAATTTTTAGAGCCAAAGTTAAATTCTGGTTTAACTTCTATAACTGGTGCGATTTTTGATTCTTGTTCTTTCTTTTTACGAGATAAAACTATTATTAGAATTATTAATAGTAATATTAAACTTAATAATCCTAACATAAATCCAAATTGTAGTGGAGTTAATCCAAACAATGTTGAATTAGAAGTTGCTGTTTTAGAAGCTTCTTTTACGACATCAATTGTATAATATTTAACAAAACCTTCTTTATCTGTAACTTTAATCAATACTGTATTGTGTCCTTCTTTTAAGTTTTCGTTTCCTATTATTTCTACTTTGCTATCACTGTTACTTGGTGTTGCTTTAATATCTATTTTATTTGTTTTTGAATCAACATTTGTAGTATATTCTAAAGTATTTGAATCAAATTTAGGATTTATTGAAGCACCATCTATTTCAATACCTTTTAAATCTGTTTCACTTGTTACAGTACTACGTGTTACATTTAATGAATAAATTCTTACACTACCATCTTCGGCTGTTACTTTAATTTCAACTACATTTACTTTTCCAACTTTAAAATCTTCATTTCCTGTTATTTCTACTTTTGATTTTGTATTATTTAAAATAGCTTTAATATCTAATTTTTCTACTTCATTTGGTACAGTTATATTATAATTATTTATATTTTTATCAAATTCTTGATCAGATTCATATGGTGAATTAATTATTAGTTTTTTTAAATAATTATCACTAGATTTAGTAGCTACAACTGTACTACTACTAGATACTTCTCTTTCTACATTTACAATATATGTATTAACACTACCATCCTCAGCAGTTACACGAATTGTAATTGTGTTATTTCCTTCTTTCCAATTTTTATTTCCAGAAATTGAAACAGTAGCATTTTTATCATTAGCAATAGCTGTTACATTTAGTGCTGTAATATTGTTTTTTACTTTCATTGAATAAGTTGTTACATTTTTTGAAAATGTAGGAGTTAGTGTATATCCACTTACATCCAATTTTTTTAATGTTGCATCACTACTTTTTTCAACCGTAGATTTATTTTCTTTTTCTATTTTAACTGTATAAGTTTTAACTGTTCCATCTTCTGCTGTTACTTTTATAGTAGCAGTTGTTGTATTCCCAGTTAAACTTATATTACCAAGCCCACTTACTTTAGCATTACTATTATTTACACTACCATCTAATTTTACAGTACTTACATCATTTGGTACCTTTATAGTATAACTAGTAGTATTTGGATTAAATGATGGGCTTAATGTATAACCACTTGCTGATAAACTTTTTAATGTTGCATCACTACTTTTAGTATTACCTGGATCTACAATTGTACTAGAATCATTTATAGTTATTGTTTTTGGAACAACTGTTGTTGAAAGTTTTGATGAAACATCGCTAAGTTTTGCATTAGTAAGACTTACCTGCGTTGTTCCTTTTTTCTTTGCCTTAAATGTTATAGTAAGCACTTGTGTTTTCGAAGTTATTCCATTTGATAATGTAGTATCTAAGCCGGCTATAATGTAATTTGCATTTGTGTTAATTTGAAATGCATATGGAGTTTGAATGCCTGTTGCAGATACATATTCTAAATAATTTGAATCAAATGTTAAATTACCACCTACACTTACTATTCCACCATCTATATTACTACCTCCTGTAACATACATTTTTATAGTAATATTGCTACCAACACTTACTGTTGAATTTCCATCGAATCCAACAGTAGCTGTTGCAGCTTTTGCGATTGACGTATAAAAGAATGTTGAAAGACTGATAATTAACGTCATTAATATTTTTGTACTTTTTTTATTTTTCATTCTTTACCTCCTAGTGTAATGATATTCTTCCTAAATAATGATTTAAAATCATTACTGAGTCAAATAAATCTATTTCTGTATCATCGTTTACATATGCTGCTTCTTTATATGCACCATCTAATAATGTACGAACTAAATAATGATTTAAGATTTTTACTGCATCAAATAAGTCTATTTCACCATCACCAGATGTATCACCTTTAATTACAATATATTTTCTATCTTTTTCTTCATTATCTATTATTAATTTAACTATCATTCCTGTAGCTAAGGTATCATTGTCATTTATTTTTCTTGTTTCATCAGAGGACCAAATCTCAAGATATTTATTTTCATTATCTAATTGATTTTTTAAGTCTAATCCAGTTATTCCAAGTTTAACAGTTTTTATATAACCATTAGCTATTTTATGACCAAAAACATTTGATGTTATTGTACTTGCAGGATCTGCTTCTTTTATGATAGTTACTTTATATGTTAGTACAGTACCATTTTGAGCTGTATTTAAAATTATTAATTCAGTTGTACCAGCATCAAGTGGAGAAATAGTTATTGTATGTGGAGATGTATATGTCACTCCATTTATTTTCATGATAGCTGTACTATCTGCAGTCATTGCAGTTACATCTATTGAAGAAACTGTTCTATCAACATTTACAGTATAAGCAAAAGTATTTTTGTTGAATGATAAATTTCCTTTACTTACTATTATGTTACTTAAATATGCATTTGTTGAAGCTGTTTTTGTATAAGTTATTTTATAATTTTTTACTGTTTTTCCATCTTCTGCTGTTACTTGAACAACTATAGCTGATGTACCCTCTATTTTTGGAATTGTTACAACATTGCTATCTTGTTTAATTCCATTTACTAAATAACTTATTTTTGATGTTCCCATATTAGCTGTTGCATTTACTGTAAGTTTATCTGTTTCAAATGGAATTTGTCCAATTGAATATTCTTCTTGATTCATTGTAAATTCCTTATCAAATTCATAACCATCTACACTTAATGAACTTAAATATGCATCATTTGAAGCTTGTTTATCTAATCTTTTAATTACTAAATTATAAGTTCTTGTTGTTGCGTTTTGAGCAGTTACTAATATACTAATTGAATTATTTCCTATATTTAAATCTGAAATAGTAACTGTTTTTGGAGTAAATGATGTAGCTCCGTTAACTGTTATTGTTGCGTTTTTATCTTCAGTTTCTAAAGTTAAGTCAACACTAGTAATTTCATTGTCAACAGTAATGTTATAATTTGGATTTGTTTTTATAAAGTCAATTGTACCAACTGATGAAACTAGTTTACTTAAATATGAGTTATCAGAAGCTACAATGTTATAACTAATATTATAAGTTTGTATTGTAACTTTATCATTGGCTAGAACTTTAACTGAAATAGTTTTTGGGCCTAGAATTTCAGGTATATTAACTATATTACTTTCTTGTTTTACACCATCTACGTAATATTCAATAGTAGACAATGCGTTATTAGGTGTTGCATTAATTCTTAGTTGTGTTGTTCATAAGGTAAATCTCCTATTGAGTAATTAAGTGTTGTTGAATAGAATGTTTTATCCAAAGGATATCCACTAACATTTAAATCACTTAACGTTGCATCATTACTTAGTGCTTCTACTATTGTGAAATTATATACCAATACAGTTCCATCTTCTGCTTGTGAAGTTATTATTACTTTTCCATCAGACAATTTATAATTTCCATTTCCTGTAATAGTAGTTGTTTTAACATTAGCAATTGCTTCTACCCTAAAATCTGTTTTTCCATAAGGGACAGTTAATACATAATCTTTATTATTTGGAGTAAATGCTGGAGATATTGTAGCATCAGTTTTAACTTCTTTAATAGTTGCATCACTAGATTTTGGTCTAATTACTTTAATTGTATATGTTTTAACATTTCTATTTTCTGCAGTTACTTTAATTATATAATAATTATCATTAGTTGTTGATAAAGAAATTTCTTCTGGTTTTTCTACTGTTGCATTACTATCCTCTGGTTCTGCTGTTACCTCAGATGCAAGTAATTTTTCTTTTATTGCATCAACGGTTACTTCATAGTCATAAATTTCACTATCAAATGTTGGAACTAAAACATATCCACTTACCGCTAGTAAACTTAAATTAGCATTATCATTTTTAGCTCTATTTATTTTAATTGTATATGTTTTCTTATCACCATTTTGTGCAGTTACAACTATATTAAATTCATTTAAACCTGTTTTTAATCCTTTTGTTCCTACACCTTCAATTGTAGCATCTTCATCTTCAGCAGTGGCAGATATATCAATACTAGTTTTTGAATATAATACATCATCTAATGTATATTCAAGTGTATCTTTATCAAAGTCTTTAACACTTATTCCATCTACTTTTAAGGTTGCTAAATTATTATTTAGTTTTTTAGCTCTAATAACATTTATTGTATAGTTTTGTTTTGCTCCAGATTCACTTTCAACTTCTATAGTAATTGTATTACTGCCTACATTTAAT
>CAJMOW010000079.1 GCA_905215145.1 uncultured bacterium
CTCGAATTTTTTTCGAGTTTTTTATCTGTTGTAGAATTCAACTATTAATGATTCATTAATATCGATGTTAAGTTCGCTTCTTTCTGGATATCTTACATAAGTACCAGCCATTTTAGCTTCATCGAATGTTACAAATTCAACACGGTTATTTAAAGCTTCTAAAGAAGATTTAACAACACTTAAGTTTTTGTCGTTTTCTTTAATAGCTATAACATCACCTGGAATACATCTGTATGAAGGAATATTAACTTTCTTTCCATTAACAGTTATATGACCATGATTAACTAATTGACGAGCACCTTTTCTAGTAGATGCAAAACCAATTCTATAAACTAGGTTATCTAAACGACTTTCAAGTAATCTTAAGAAGTTTTCACCATGAACACCTTTAAGTTTACCAGCTTCCTCAAATGTTTTTCTAAATTGTTTTTCGTTTAGACCATACATAAATCTAACTTTTTGTTTTTCTTGCAATTGAATACCATAGTTAGATAATTTTTTAGCTCTTTTTTGACCATGTAATCCTGGTGCATATGGTTTTTTAGCTAATTCTTTACCATTTTCTAATATAGAGAATCCTAAACGACGAGATTTTCTATAACTAGCTCCTGTGTATCTTGACATACTTTTTCTCCTTTCCTTAAAATCACATTTAATCTTAAGGCTTAATTCTAAATTAAAGGGTGTTTATTTTAATATTTTCGCTTTGCAGCAGAAGTTACACAATAACCCCTATAGGTAATAAACACGTTCTAACCTAAATTAAGCGCTGCTAGATGCAATGCATTTATAATTATATTATGTTTTTACTTGTAAGTCAATACCAATTCATATATAAGTTAATAATAATTAAACCTTCTTTTTAGTAGCATTATGGAATGCTAATGCATTTGATTTTTCTAATACTGAGTCAGTAATATAATCAAGCTCTTCAAAAATATTTTCATTATCTAAATATTCATATAATTTAGCAAACTTATCAACTAATCTATATGGTAAACCAATTGTTCTTAAATAGTTTAAATATGTATAAAAATTTTCCATTGATAATTTGGAAACATTGTTTTGGAATAAATAATTTAAAATTATAATATTAAAACAATACAAATCAGAATTTTTATTTGAAACTATAAATCCAGGATATCTTAATTCAATATTTTGAATATATTTTTTTGGAATATTAACTATAGATGAAGCTGGAGTTAAGTATTTTGCTGCAAAAGGTTTATTGTCATTTATTTTAAAACTGTCAGTATCAACAGCATTTAATTTTCCAGTATCTGTATTATATATAAAATTTCCTTCATGTAAATCATTAATAAAGAAATCTTTTAATTCTGAATTTTTTCTTAAATTATCCATCTTTTTTAAAATGTCACTTATTTGTTTTAAAAGATTTATCTTAAACTCATTTGAAATAGAAAAGTCTTTTAGAATCACATTTAAATTAATGCCCCTAATAAAAGGCATTGTATATCCACAAACTTTACTATTTACAATAGCAAGTTTATCGGGCAAAACAATTTCGTCAATATCTATTAAATCACTATTATCAATTAATGAATTTATTGTAAATAATTTATTACTAAAAATATCTCCTTCTGTATTGTAAAAAACTTTTAGAACTTTTTCTGATAAATCCCATTTATTTTTATCTGTAAATCTATATAATTTTCCTTCAGTATTAAATATTGATGATTCAAGTTTAAGTTTTTCAAATTTCTTAAAAGTATAATTAGAAAAAGAAACTGTTCTCATAATATCCCCCTTTTTTCCGTGTATAATAACATTTATTTTATAAATATGCAAATTTAAAAATAAAAAATATTTTTTTAGCACTCATATATTGACAATGCTAACATATAATAGTATACTGTAGATAGCATTCGAGAAACAAGAGTGCTAAATAGAGGTGATTATATGTTAAGCGCAAGACAAAAAGAACTACTTAAGTTAATAGTTGAAGATTACATAAAGACAGCTAGACCAATAAGTTCTAATTCATTGTGCAAAATATTAAATTGCTCAAGTGCTACAATAAGAAATGAAATGGCTTTATTAGAAGAAATAGGTTTGATAGAAAAAACACATATCTCTTCTGGAAGAATTCCAAGTGAAAAAGGTTATAGGTATTATGTAGATAACATAATGAAACCTAAAGAATTGACTGGAGAAGATGTATTAAAATTACAACAAGTATTTCAAAATAAGTCATTGGTTTTAACGGATGCAATAAGTAAAAGTATGGAAATAATATCAGAAATAACAAATTATACAGCAGTGATTTTAGGATCAACTTCGGCAGATAATAGACTTACGAAAGTAGAAGTTGTTCCAGTAAGCGATAATCAACTAGTTGCTATAGTTATTACTGATAAGGGACATGTACAACACAAAAATATAATGCTTCAAGAAAGTGTTGCATTAGAGGAAGTAAAGCAAACAGTAGATTTAATCAATAAATTAGTAGTAGGTGTTCCAATAGATGAAGTAAGTATAACGCTTGAATATCAAGTAAAGCCAATAATAGCTAATTATGTAAAACAACATGAGGTATTATACAATGCTTTCTATAATGCATTTTCAGATTTTGCTAATGCAAGTAATGTACAGATGAGTGGTAAAAAAAATATATTGATGCAACCAGAATTTGATAATACTGAAAAAATAAAACAAATTTTAGATAAATTTGATGATAAAAAAATCATTAATAGCATCAAAGAAGATGATAATGGTATCAATATATATATAGGCAGTGAAAACGATATAGATGAAGATTTAACAGTAGTTAAGACAAAATATAACAATAATGGAGAAGAAGGAACTATAGCTTTAATAGGTCCAAAGAGAATGGAATATGACCATGTTGTTACTTTGCTTAATTACATAAAAGAAAATCTAGAGTAGGAGGACATATGGAAGAAAATACGAATATAAAAAATGAGTGCAAATGCAAAGAAGAGCATGGAGAATGTACTTGCGAAAACGAATGCAAATGTGAAAATAAACCACAAAAAGAAAAAAAACATAAAAAAGACCATGATAAACGTTTAGATAAACTGAATGAAGCTTATAATAAAATAAGCGAATTAGAAGATAGAATTCTAAGAGAAAAAGCTGAACTTGTTAATTATAGAAAAAGAAAAGAAGAAGAAATGAGTAAAATGCTTAAATATTCAAATGAAGACTTGGTAAAAGAAATTTTACCAATAGTTGATAATTTTGAAAGGGCAATCAATATGGATGATGATAACTTAGAAGACGAAGTTTCAAAATTCTTATCAGGATTTAAAATGATTTATTGTAAACTTATTTCAACCTTAGAAAAATATGAAGTAAAAGCAATTGATGGTAACAATAAACCATTTGATCCAACATATCATCAAGCAGTTATGACAGAATCTAAAGAAGGTGTGGAACCTGGCATGGTGCTTGAAGTATTACAAAAAGGATACTTATTTAAAGATAAAGTAATTAGACCAGCAATGGTTAAAGTTAGTGAATAAAGAAAGGTGATAAATTATGGGAAAAATAATAGGTATAGATTTAGGTACAACAAATAGTTGTGTATGTGTATATGAAGGTGGAGAAGCAAAAGTAATTGCTAACGCCGAAGGAGGAAGAACAACTCCATCAGTTGTTGCTTTCAAAAATGGAGAAATGTTAGTTGGATCAAAAGCTAAACATCAAGCAGTTATTAATCCAGAAACAATTTCTTCAATTAAAAGATTGATGGGAACAAATGAAAAAGTAAAAGCAAATGGAAAAAACTATTCTCCAGAAGAAGTAAGTGCAATGATCCTAGGAGATCTTAAGAAAACAGCAGAAAGTTATTTAGGAGAAGATGTAAAAGAAGCTGTTATTACAGTTCCTGCATACTTTAATGATGCTCAAAGACAAGCAACTAAAAATGCAGGTAAAATAGCTGGTCTTGATGTAAAAAGAATAATCAATGAACCAACAGCAGCAGCACTTGCTTATGGTCTAGATAAACAAGATAAAAATGAAAAAATCTTAGTTTACGATTTAGGTGGAGGTACATTCGATGTATCTATACTAGAACTTGGTGATGGTGTATTTGAAGTTTTATCAACAAGTGGTAATAATCATTTAGGTGGAGATGACTTTGATAATAAATTAGTTGATTATATAATTGAATCAATTAATAAAGAAGAAAAAGTTGACTTGTCAAAAGATAAAATGGCTATGCAACGTATAAAAGAAGCTGCAGAACAAGCTAAAAAAGATTTAAGTAGTATGACAAGTACACAAATTTCACTTCCATTTATCGCACAAGTAGATGGTGCACCTGTAAACTTTGAAATGGATATAACAAGAGCTAAATTTGAAGAATTAACACGTGACTTAATTGATTCAACACTAGAACCAGTACGTAAAGCTTTAAAAGACGCTAAATTAACTAAGAAAGATATTGATAAAGTATTATTAGTTGGTGGTTCTACACGTATTCCTCGTGTACAAGAATTAATTAAAGAAGAATTAGGAAAAGAACCATCTAAAGGAGTTAACCCAGATGAAGTAGTTGCAATGGGTGCTGCTATTCAAGGTGGTGTACTTCAAGGAGAAGTTAACGATATAGTACTTCTAGATGTAACACCATTATCACTTGGTATTGAAACATTAGGTGGAGTTATGACAGTATTAATTCCACGTAATACAACAATTCCAACAAGTAAATCACAAGTGTTCTCAACAGCAGCAGATAATCAACCAGCAGTAGATATTCACGTATTACAAGGTGAAAGAAGTATGGCTTCTGACAATAAAACACTTGGTAGATTCCAATTAACTAATATACCAGCAGCTCCAAGAGGAGTACCACAAATTGAAGTTTCATTTGATATAGATGCAAATGGCATTGTTAATGTAAAAGCAAAAGATTTAGGAACAAACAAAGAACAATCTATTACAATTACTTCTTCAACAGGATTATCTGATGAAGAAATCGATAAAATGGTAAAAGAAGCAGAAGCAAATAAAGAAGCTGATTCTAAGAAAAAAGAAGAAGCTGACTTAAAAAATGAAGCTGAACAATTAATATTTACAACAGAACGTTCAATTAAAGATTTAGGAGATAAAATAGATTCTAAAGACAAAGAAAAAGCTGAAACTGAAATCAAAGAATTAAAAGAAGCTTTAGAAAAAGAAGACTTAGAAGATATCAAATCTAAAAAAGAAAAATTAAACGAAACAGCTATGGCTTTTGCAACTAAAGTATACGAAGAAGCAGCTAAAAAAGCACAAGAAGAACAAGCAAAAGATTCAAAAGATGATAACAAAGATTCAGATGTAAAAGAAGCAGAATTCGAAGAAAAATAATATGAAGTTCTAGTTAAGCTAGAACTTCTCTGATATAGGAGGAAAAATGAACCAAAAACTTCGTAGTGAAATTAGTGATGAATTTAAGTGGGATTTAACTAGTATTTATGCAGATAAAAAGGAATTTGAAAAAGATATTTTAGAATGTACAAATTTAATAAACAAAATGAAACAATGTGAAAACATATTGGAAAATGCAGATAATTTATATTGTTGTATAAAATTGGAATATGATACAGCCCGTATTTTAGATAAACTATATATGTACGCACATCTTTCATTAGATACAGATACAACCAATGTAGAAGCACAAGAAATGGTAGGAAAAGTAAAAAACTTATTTAAAGAGTATGATGAGGTAACGTCATTTATAAAACCAACTTTATTAAAGTATGATTATAATTTAATAGAAAAATACTATATTGAAAAACCAGAACTAAAAGAATATGAAATAGTACTTAAAGATCTATTTAGATATAAAGAACATACTTTAACTGAAAATGAAGAAATGATTGTTTCTAAATTAAGTAAAGCTTTAACTTCTTCAAGTGATACATATGAAAAATTAACTGATTCAGATATGGCATTTGGAATAATTAAAGATGAACAAAATAATGATGTAGAATTAACATCTAGTAATTATTCAAAATACTTAAAATCCAAAGATAGAAGTGTTAGAAAAGCAGCATTTGATATGACATATGAAACTTTTTCTAAGTATAAAAATACAATAGCTTCAACTTATATTGGCGATATAGAAGCAAATGCTTCACTTGCTAAAATATATAAATTTTCATCCACACTTGAAGCATCTTTATTTAATGATGATGTAAATACAAAGGTGTATGATAAACTAATTGAAACAGTATCTAATAATCTTGAACCATTATATAGATATTATGAAATAAAAAGAAAAAAACTTTCTTTAGAACAATTACATCTTTATGATACATATGTTTCGATAGTAAATGAAAGTACAAAAGAATATACATTTGAAGAAGCAAAAGAATTATCAAAGGGGTACAAAGTTGTACCAATCAG
>CAJMOW010000080.1 GCA_905215145.1 uncultured bacterium
ATTATTTCAACGATGAACATATTATTGATTTTATATCTTGTGAAGGAGCTTTATTATATTGTCTAAGAGGTCATTTATCATCAGAATGAAATAAGCCGAATCTAATTTATAAAGACGATATAATTGTTGGTGTAGAATCTAATCCGTATTGAGCTTTTATTATGGGAAATAGTGGTAAAGGTCAAAAAGGCGATATTGGTCCTATCGGACCAAGTGGAACTGATGGTATTACTCCACAATTAAAAATTGAAGACGGTCGTTGACTACTTTCAATGGATAAAGGTCAAACTTGACAAGATATAGGCCAAGCTACAGGTGATCCTGGGCAAAATGGAACTGATGGAAAGAATGGCTCTGATGGAATTGGAGTAATTCCTGGAGGAACTACTGGTCAAGCATTAGTTAAAAAATCTGATGCAGATTATGATACAGAATGAAAAACTATTTCTGAAGGCGGAGAAATTCCTAATTTTGATGCAGAAGTAGCTAGTGTTTCTTCAACAACTGAAGCTAATGCTAATGTAGTTTTAGAAGGAGATATATTTAAATTTAGTTTTGGATTACCTAAAGGAGCTGATGGTAAAGATGGAGAGAATGGCAAGGACGGAACAAATGGGACTGATGGTTCTAATGGAGAGGATGGATTAGGTATTAAGTTAATGTATGCAAAGAGTGGAAGTGTCAATACTCCTCCTGTTGTAAATAAAACTAATGCAAATCCTGGTTCTGTATGAAGTACAGTTGTTCCAATTCACACATCCTCTGAAATTATATGGTCAATTACAGCATCTTTTAGAGATTCTACTCTTGTTGGAGAATGGTCAGATCCTGTTCAAATGACAGGAGAAAAGGGACAGGATGCAGTAATACCAAATTGGAAAACATACGTTTATAAATTAAGTGATAGTAAACCATCAAAACCTACAGGAAATAGTCCTAGTCCGTCTGGATGGGAAGATTATCCTACAACTAGTGGAAACTGGTGGCAATGTATTGGAACAGTTAATGGAGAAACAGGACTTGTAACTGAATGGTCAGAAGTAATACCAGTTAATGGTAGAGATGGCCAAGCTCAAGATGGCAAATTTACAGAATTTAGATTTGCTGTAAATACAAGTAATTCAAATCCTCCTACATTAAACGCAACAGTAAGAACTCCTTCAGGATGGTCTGTGGTTCCTCCTGAAAAATCTAAAGATGGATATCTCTGGATGACTACAGCAACTATTAATCCTGATGATACTTTAAATACAAACTGAACTACTCCAGTTGTTATAAGTGGAGAAAATGGAACTAATGGTACAGATGGAATTCCTGGAACTCCAGGAGAAGATGGGAAAACTACATATTTCCATATTAAATATTCTGCGGTTGCTAATCCAACTTCTTCAAGTCAAATGACTGAAACTCCAAGTACATATATTGGAACTTATGTAGATTTTACTCAAGCAGATAGTACAGATCCCTCTGACTATACTTGGGCAAGATTTGAAGGAATTCAAGGAGAAAAGGGAGAACAAGGAATCCCAGGTACTAACGGAGAAGATGGAAAAACAAGTTATCTACATATTAAATACTCTAATGATGGAGGTGTAACCTTTACAGGTAACAATGGAGAAGATCCAGGTGCTTGAATTGGAATTTATGTAGATTATAATATAAATGATAGTGATGATCCTTCTGACTATAAATGAACCAAAATAAAAGGAGAACCTGGAATTACTGGTGATCCTGGTCCAGCAGGTAAAGATGGAGTTGATGGGTTACCTGGAATTGGTATTGAAGTTCGTTATTGCTTAGGAACTACAACTATTTATGGAGGAACAAGTACTCCTGGAACAACAAGACAGCCAACAGGTTGGGATTTAGCGGTTCCAACTCCAACTGAAGAGACTCCTTATATTTGGTTTATTCAAGCTAGAGTAAATTATACAAGTAACACTGATAAAGTTGGTACAATTGAAGGTAGTTGAAGTACTCCTACTAAATTAAGTGGAACTAATGGATTAAATGGAGAGAATGGTTCTAAAGGACAAATAATTTATCCTGAAGGTATTTATAATGTTAATACTGTATATCAAGGAACCGCAGATAAAACTCCTTATGTATATGATTCTAATGATGCTAACTATTATGTTTTAAACATAGTAGGAACTTGGCAAGGAACATTACACAGTAATGAATCTCCTAGCACTGATACTAGTAATAGTTGAGTTAAATTAGATGCATTTGAGGCGCTGTATACTAAAATTGGGATTATCGCTAACGGTCTTATTGGATCTGCTGTATTTAATGGAAACTATATGTTTAGCCAACAAGGTATTGATGCAAGTGGACAAATATCTACACAATATCAAAACTTTGATCCAGAAATTCCTACAGAAGGTGAGTTTACTCCAAATATACTATTTGATTTTAGAACTGGAGCTGGACATATGGCTGCTGGAAAGATTAAGTTTGGTAGTGATGGAAGTGTTGATTTAACTAACATTAAAATTAATAATGCTATTATTCAAAACATTAAACAATATAATCTTACTCAGTCATCTGATCCACATATACTAGATTCATTATATTCTGAAATTATATATTCGCCAACGATACACGAAGATGTAACTCTTAAAGTAAATGCTTCTGAATATCAATTAAATATTGATGATTCGTATTCGGGAATAATTCATAATAAGTCGGATAAACAATTATTTATATATCCATTTGATAATGGAAACGATGATGAATCTATTAAAATTTGTGGTTATTATAATGGTAGATTACTATTCAGTTATGATGAACCAATTCTTTTTAATGCTTCTCAAATTTTACTTCCAGCTGGAGGAGTATTAGAATTTAAATTTGTTCCATCTTCAATAGTTAATAATTACTATGTTGGAACAATTTGAGTAGAGAATACATCAGATTTTGAGTTAAAAACATGGAAACAAAATGGAACGCTACGTTCAGATCTTTATTATAAAAGTTATGACGATTATAATAGTGATTCATTTTTAGCATGTGGAGAAGTTTATTTTAATTCATCTGGGGTACCATCTTTATCTGGTTTTTCTAGATGTAGAACTGATTTAGTATTAACTGTAAGTCAATCTGGAAAATTTTCTGCAAATTTAAATTTAACAAGTATTTATAATAGTAGAACTTTATCAATAAGTACAATAGCTTTTTCACAACCTGTATGAGATGGAGCTATGCTAAAAATGTTCTATGGTTCAGCAAGCGGCAGGATTAATGGAGCTTTTTTAGATGTAAGAACTGCAGACGGCGAAGTACCAACAACAAGTATTAGTGTTCCATTTTTAATATTAGGGTCAAAACAATAAACTATGAAGAAAAATAATATATTACCTACTATAGATCTACAAAATTCAAGAGAGTATTCTGGAGCTTATAATTCAAGAGATTTCTATAAGGGAACTTCCTTTAAGATGGCGGGAGAATGAATAACAAATACTCACTATTTTAATGACGAATATATTGTAGATTTTGTATCATTTGAAGGAGCTTTATTGTCTTGCATTAGAAGTCATACATCATCTTCGTTAAATATGCCTGAATTAGTTCGAGAAAACGATAAAATCATTGGTATTAAACCAAATCTTTTCTGAGCTTTTGTAATGGCGGGAGTTGAAGGACCTACAGGAAAAGTATGAGTTCCAGAGATTAATAACGGAATACTTTCTTGAAAAGAAAGTAATACTCCTCCAAGTTCAACCTCAATAAGTGATCTTAAAGGCCCCGCTGGAGATACTCCTATTATCGGCATTAAAAAGGATACATCTAATAATCATTATTATTGAACAGTATCTATTAATGAAAAAACTGAATGAATATTTGACGATAGTGGACAAAGAGTTTTAGCTGAAGGTTTAACAGGAGCTACTGGAGCACCTGGCATTCCTGGAGAAGACGGTGAAGATGGTATAACGCCTCAATTGAAAATTGAAGACGGATATTGGTTTGTTTCTTATGATAAGAATGATCCACCAAAATCATGAATTAAATTAGGACAAGCCAAAGGTGACAAGGGCGACAAGGGAAATACTGGAGCTACTGGAGCACAAGGACCTCAGGGACCTAAAGGAGATTCTGGAAGAACACCTGCACTTGTTAGAAAATTTGGAGATCCTGATAATTTAACAGATGATAGAATTCTATGGGGATATTTAGGAGATCCTACTAGTGAATGGGTTACACTATGCTATTTAGAAGAATTAAGAGGAGATAGTATTAAATCAGTTAATATTAGTGATGCAGAAGGTCATTTGGAATTAACTATGGAATCAAGTAAAGTGATTACTTCTACTGGTTCTGTTCTTCCTAGATTTAATGCAGGAACTATTGAAACTGTTGAGTGAGATCAAAATCCGTCATTAGTAATTGATAAAACTAATGCTCCTAGAGAATGAGCTTTAAATGTAAAAGTTCCTAAAGGAAAACCTGCTACAGTAACTGTAGTTTCTGAAGTAGAAAAATTAGCACCAGATGCACAACCTTATGTAACTGATTTAAATCCAGATATTAGTGATGCAAATCTTAAATTTGGAATTCCTCAGGGAGAAAAAGGAGATCCTGGTGATGAAAATATAGCAATCGGATGTCAATCTGATTTTCCAAATAACGAACCAGAGCACGATAAGATTTGATATGATCCTTGTGATGAATCCATGGATGAATATTCAGTTCAAGACTTTTTATACAATTCTTATATTGCTGTTGGTGGTACTCTTACACAAGAACAATTTGAAACTGCTTGAAAATCTTTTCCCAATACATCGGGATTTGAAATAAGATTCGCAAATAGTTTTGAAGAGTTAGGAGATCCAACTGTTGATAAGTTAGGAAAATTATATATGATTCCTGCAACATCGACAGTACTTCACGACTTATTTGAAGAATATATTGTTGTTCATTCTCCAAGTACTACAGAAGATGTATATATGTGGGAAAAATGAGGAAGTGGACAAATAACCGTAGATTTAAAGGATTATTATACTAAGAGTGAAATGGATCAACAGATACAAAAATTAGAAGATAAAATTGAAGAGGTTTCCTCTACAATTTGAAATGATGTTAACAATTAATTTTTAAAACATGGCTAATAGTGTTGTAAAATTTTATAGAGGTCTGGCGGTTTCATATAATTCTACTACGCATGCTGATGGTATTTATTTTGCCACAGATACTAAGAAAATTATTATGAATGGCACTGAATATGGTGGTGATTCTAATAAGAAAGTATCAGATGTAGCATTAAATGCCAATGCTAATGGAATTGTAATTACATATACAGATTCCACCTCTACAACTTTGTTACTAGGTAAAGCTACGATTACTGCAGATGGTCTTATGTCTAAAGAGGATAAAACTAAACTTGATAGTTTAGATCCTTCAGCAAGTGGTCCTTATGAGTCTTCATTAGATCCTACAGTAGCAGCTGTAGAGAAACTTGGAGGTATTGATGCTGGTACAACTGTAGCACAGCTTACAGGTAAGAGTTATGATGAGATCTTTGATACTCTTATCTTCCCAACAGTTAATCCTACATTTGTAGCTCCAACTGCAACTATTTCTTTAAAGGGCTATTCAAATACTCAGGAAGTAGGAGCAAATGCTCCAACCGCTGCAAATTTTAATACTGGATTTAATCAAGGCCAGATTTTAGTCGCAGGAAAAGAGCAGGCAAAACTCGCAGGAGCTTTAGATCCAGAGAATTCGTATATTTTATATGGCTCATCTCAAGAACTTCCCGCAAAGGTAGTTAAAGGCTCAATGTCATATAAGTATCACGCTGCTCATGCACAAGGTCCTCAACCTAAAGATTCTAAAGGTAACGACTATGGTACTCCTTTAGCTGCAGGATCAGTAGATTCAAGTGCAGTTACAGTAACAGGATATATTCCTGCTTATTCAGGTTTAGTTTCTACAGCTTCAATTACAGAAGATGTAATTAAAGGATTAACTAAAACTATTTCTGCAAAGAAAACTATTAAAGTTTCTGGTCCTATTTCTGAACAATACATCTGTTTTGCAGCTCCAGCAGGATGGACAGTTTCAAATATTAAAGACAGTAACAACTTTGATGTAACTAGTTCATATGCAACTAGTACAGTTTCGGTTACTGGTTTAGATGGTCAAGCTGTTAATTACACAGTATATTTATCTGCTAAGATGACACAACCTAGTACTTACTATGTAAACTTTAACTAATTATGGAAGAATTTTTTGGTAAAGGTATTTCGGTAGGTTCAGGTTTTGATTTAGGTGCGAATCTACCATTAGATAATAGAACGGTTCAAGCTACATTAGCTGACCGTGACTCAATGCCTA
>CAJMOW010000081.1 GCA_905215145.1 uncultured bacterium
TGATTCTCTTAAATTGAGAAAGAAATGTGAGAGAATATTAGATATACCTTTTGATAGTGATAGAAAAATGTTTACTACTCTAAATAAAATTGATAATGATGTATATATATTATGCAAAGGTAGTATGGACTCTTTAATTGAAAAAGTAAATCTATCTAAAACTGAAAAACAAGAAGTTTTAGATAAAGTTAAGAGTTTTTCTAAAAATGCATTAAGGACTTTAGGGTTTGCTTATAAAAAGTTAGATTATATACCAAAAGATATTAAAGAATTAGAAAAAGGGGAAAGTAATTTATCTTTTGCTGGTATTTTAGGAATGATAGATCCACCTAGAGAAAGTGTTAAGAAAAGTGTCATTTTATGTAAAAATGCTGGTATTAGACCAATAATGATTACGGGAGATTCTATAGATACTGCAACTGCTATTGCCAAAGACGTTGGAATTATAAGTAATGATGATGAAGCAATACTTGGAAGTGAACTTGATAAATATAATGATAAGGAACTAAAAAATATCGTTAAACAATATTCTGTGTATGCAAGAGTTAATCCGTATCATAAAGAAAGAATTGTTTTTGCACTTCAAAATAGTGGGAAAATAGTAGCGATGACTGGAGATGGAGTAAATGATGCTCCGGCTATTAAAGATGCTCATGTAGGTGTTGGAATGGGTATTACTGGTACTGATGTTACAAAGTCAGCTTCTGATATAGTATTAATGGATGATTCTTTTTCAACAATAGTTGTCGCTGTTGAAGAAGGAAGAAGAATATATAATAATATTAGAAATAATATAGTATTTTCATTATCAAGTAATTTCGCTGAAATATTTACTATTATAATAGGACTATTTTCTAAAACGACAATTTTATTACCAATTTATATTTTATTTATTGATTTGGTAACTGATTCTATTCCTAGTATATGCCTATCTTTTGAAAAGAGTGAAAATGGCATAATGGATAAAAAACCGAGAGGAATAAATAAACCATTGTTTACACCATTTATAAAATCCTGCATCGCATCTTCAGCTATAATTGAAACTATATTTGTAGTTCTTACTTACTTTATTAGTTTAAAAGTGTATGGGCAAGAAACCGCTATGTCTTTAGCACTTCTTTCAATGGTAGTTCAAGAGATAGTTTATTCTATATCTTGTAGAAATTTAAAACAATCTGTTGTTAAACAAGGACTATTTTCTAATAAAGCAATGAACTATGGATTATTATTGATACTTTTAATTGAACTTATAGTATTCGTTACACCAGTTAGGAAATTAATAAGCATAACATCAATAGATATTAGTTTAATATTAGTAGTATTTTTAATAAACTTTATGGCAATATTCATTTACGAATTAATTAAGCCACTATTAGTAAAATGGTTTAAGGATTAGAATATATAAAATTGCAAGTATGCATTTGAAGTTATAATTACTATTAGTTTTATGAATAGTAATTTGTAGTTGAAATTTGAGGAAACACTATGCACAATTTTTTAGGGTTAGGTATTGGAATAGGAAGATTTGTTTTAATTCTAGTATGTTTTTATTTCGTAGTAAAATTGGCTGTAAAAAAAGGAATTGAAGAATATTATAAAGAAAATAAAAAAAGAAATAATTCAATTACAATTTGTTAATTTATTAATTATTTATGATATAAGTATACGTAAACATACACTAATTAAAAATTAAGACCAAGGAAATGATAAAAGTGGCAAAAGATTTAATTATAAGAAGTAGCACAGAAGAGTTTATAACATTTAAACTTCAAGAAAAAGATAAATGTATACATATAAGGTGTTAAAATGAGTAAATATGAACCATTATGGAAATATATAAAAGGCAATAACAAAAATGAATATAAACTATCTTATGATGAAATAAAAAGAATTCTTGGATTTAGTATAGATCACTCATTTCTTAATTATAAAAAAGAATTAAAGGAATATGGTTATATAGTTAAAAAGATTTTATTAAAAGATAAAATCGTTGTTGTTGATAAAATGTAGATAAGTAATTTGAAAGTAGGAAATGTTATGAAGGAAATGCTGGATTTTATTGTTTTAATAATTTTATATATTTGCATTTTTTATAAAATTTGGAATAAAAAAGGAAAAGATATATTATTTGTAAATACTCTAATGTATATATATTTATCTTTCGTATTATATTTTACTTTAATGCCAATTATAACATCTTTACCATTTATATTTAATCATACATATATTAAAATGAATTTAGAACCATTTATTGATGTCTTAAATGGTAGAGGTGATTTTATTAAACAGGTAGGGTTAAATGTAATAATGACAATACCTTTTGGATTTTTAATACCGTTAGTAAGAAATAAAAAAACTAAATTATTAAATGTGATATTTTGTACATTTTTATTAAGTTTAGTTATAGAACTTTTGCAACCTTTAATAAATGGTGTTAGGTCATCTGATATAACAGATATAATAACAAACATAATTGGAGGGATTGTTGGATATGTATTATATCTATTATTTAAGCCAATAATAACTAGAATGTTAAATTATATAAAAAAGAGTAGTAAGCCTATAATTAAAAATTAAATCGTATATTTAGAATAAAATTTTAAAAATGATAGTTTTAAGTTTATATTATATAAAATTATTTTTTTAAAAAGTAGCACTTAAATTATTACTGCTATTTTCTTTTAATTACATTATTGTTATAGAGAATTTTTATATCAATAATTTTTGATAAAAGTTGCAGATTATTATGATTCTACATTTGTTTGATAAGAAAATTGATCTTTTTGAGTAAAAATTTAAAACACCTTGTCAAAAAAATTACTTTCATGTTATTCTGTATATAGATGAAAGAAATTTCATAAAATATTAAAGGAACACTTAATATTCGTATGTTGAGTGTTGCCAATTTGTTTTGGTCCACCTAAATCATTGCTGAGTTAGGTGGATTTCTTTTATATTAATACTATAAATAGTAAGAATAGTAAAAGGAAGATAATTATTACTAGAGATAGAATTAAAAAATCCTTTGTTCTTTGTACAAGCATTTTCATAAATAAAATGTCATTTCATTACCATACACTACTGGTAGAACCAATAATAGTGTAGGAATTTTAATCTCTATTAATCATAATTTTACTTATTTTATCTTACAACTATAAATAAACGTAGAGTATATTACATATAATTAGACTTTAAATTTGTTAGTTTATTAAAATGAAAATTAAAATAAAAATTAACGATTTTTTTTATTTAAACAAATAATCTTGTAATAAATATTTATTTGTAATAAAATTATAATTGAGGTGTTAATATGGAAAATATATTTGAAAAATATGAATCAAACGTAAGAAGTTATTGTAGAAAATGGCCTGTTGAAATGGTTCATGCGAAAGGTTCTATAATTAAAGATATAAATGGAAATGAATATATAGATTTTTTTGATGGTGCAGGGGCACTTAATTATGGTCATAATCCTGACTATATAAAAGAAAAATTAATTGATTATTTACAGGAAGATGGTATTATACATTCATTAGATATGTACACACTTCCCAAAGAAAAATTTATTAGTTATTTTGAAGAGAAAATTTTAAAACCACGTAATTTAGATTACAAAGTTTTATTTCCAGGACCTACTGGAACAAATTCAATAGAAGTTGCTTTAAAACTTGCAAGGAAGTATACTGGTAGACAAGACATTTGGGCATTTACGGGTGCATTTCATGGGATGACATTAGGTGCTTTGTCTTTAACAACAGAAGCATCAGCAAGAAATGCAGCAGGCGTTTCACTTAATAATACAGTTCATATTCCTGCTCCATACTCAATGGGTGGAAATTTTGATACTATTAAATATATGAGAGAACTATTAGAGGATGATCACTCTGGTTATTCTTGCCCAGCAGCAATTATAATAGAAACAGTACAACAAGAGGGTGGAATACATGTATTTAGTAAAGAATTTTTAAGAGATTTAAGAGTATTTTGTACAGAATATAATATATTACTAATTTGTGATGAAGTACAAATAGGATGTTCAAGAAGTGGAACTTTCTTTTCATTTGAAAGAGCTGATATAGTTCCAGATATAGTTTGTATGTCTAAATCAATTGGTGGATATGGGCTACCATTCGCACTTACTTTATTAAAAAGAGAAATAGACGTCTTTAAACCAGGTGAACATAATGGAACATTTAGAGGATGTCAACTTTCCATTGTAGCCGCTAAAGCTGCATTAGAAATGACAGTTGAAAAAGATATTCCAAAAATAGTAAAACAAAAAGAATTGATAGTAAAAGAATACCTAGAAAAAGAAATAAAACCATTATTAAAAGAAAAAATGGAAATAAGAGGAATTGGACTTAGTTGGGGAATAGAATTTAATGATGGTGCTTTAGCTCGTTCAGTTTTGGATAAATGTTTTGAGAAAAAACTTATTATTGAACTTGCCGGTAGAAATGATTCTGTTTTAAAAATAATGCCATCATTACTAATAGAAGAAGATTTACTTATAAAAGGTTTAAATATTATAAAAGAATCTATAATAGAAAAATTAAAATAATGAAGTCATTTAAATTTTATATAGCGTTATGGTGCGCAAAAACAGGTAAATTTATAGTAACAAAAGTATTAAGAAGAAATGGATCGATTTTGCCAGGTAAGATAGCACTTAAAATATGTCCAGACTTTATAGGAAAAATAGAGAAACCTAGAACTATAATTGCAGTGACTGGTACAAATGGAAAAACAACTGTATGCAATATGATAGAAGATGTATTAAGAGATAATGGATATGATTTTATTGATAATAAACTAGGAGCTAATGTAAATGTAGGAGTTGCTACTACATTAATAAATGGTGCAAATTTTCTAGGAAAAACAAAAAAAGATCTAGCAGTATTAGAAATAGATGAAAGAAGCTCAGTTAAAATCTATCCATATTTGACTCCAACATATTTAATTTGTACAAATTTATTTAGAGATTCAATGCTTAGAAATGCACATTCTGAGTTTATTTCAAATATTTTAACAAAATACATTCCAAAGAAAACTAAGCTTATACTAAATGCAGATGACCTTATTTCTTGTAATATTGCTCCAACTAATAAAAGAGTATATTTTGGAATAGATAAATTAACGACAGATGAAAAAGTATGTCATAACATTGTAAATGATATGCCAACATGTCCAAAATGTGATTCAAAACTCCAATATGATTTTGTTAGGTATCATCATATAGGGAGAGCTCATTGTAAAAAATGTGATTTTTCCTCTCCTAAGAAAATAAATTATGAAGTAACAAAAATTGATTTTAAAAAAGATAAATTACATTTAAAAAATAATGAAAAGGAAGAAATATACGATTTAATAACAAATAATATTATAAATATTTATAATATGGTAGCTACAATATCACTTCTTAGAGAGTTTGGATTAACTAATTTACAAATAAATAACTCACTAAAAAAGCAAAAAATAGTAGAATCAAGATATCTAGAAGAAGAATATAAAGAAATAAAAATTATATCACATTTAGCTAAAGGAATGAATCCAATTGCTTGTTCAAGAGTTTTTGAGTACATAAAAAAAGAAAAAGGAAATAAAGCAGTTATATTAATACTTGATGATTTACACGATTCAATTGAAAGTTCAGAAAATATAAGTTGGCATTATGATACGGATTTTGAATTTTTAAATGATGATAGTATAAAACAAATTATTGTTACTGGAGTAAGACATTTAGATACATATGTTAGATTAAGACTTGCTGATATACCAAAAAGAAAAATAGAACACATGAAAGATGAAATAGATGCAACAAAAAAAATAAAGTTAAAAAATATAGATTCAATTTATATTTTATATGATGTTTATACTGTACATTTAAGAGATAAAGTTAAAGATAAACTAAAAGAAATAATAGACAAGGAAGAGGTATAATATGAAAATAGAAATATTATTTCCAGAATTTTGTAATCTATATGGTGATATCAGTAATATTAAATACTTAAAAAAGTGTTTATCAAATCAAAAAGTAAAATATATAGAAACATCTTTTGATATGGAACCGAGTTTTGTAACTCAAGATATAAATTTTATTTATCTTGGTCCAATGACTGAAAATAGACAGGAAAAAGTAATAAAAAAATTAATGCCGTATAAAAAAAGAATAGAGGAATTAATAGAAAAAAATACAGTATTTCTATTTACAGGAAATGCATTAGAAATTCTTGGAAAGTATATTGAAAATGAAGATGGAATAAAAATTGAAGCCTTAGGAATTTTTGATGTGTACGCTAAAAGGAATATGATGC
>CAJMOW010000082.1 GCA_905215145.1 uncultured bacterium
GTTACGGAGCATGTATTGATTATATATATATCAGCAGGAATGTTATTATCTTTTTCTTCTACATAACCTGCATTAATTAAATCTTCCGTCATTATTCTACTTTCGTAACTATTTACTTTGCATCCCAATGTATATATATAAAACTTCATTACAACACTTCTTTCTAAAAAAAGACTATAGATTTTGTCTAAAAGCCTTTAATGCATTCAAAAATTCATCATCTTTTAACTCTGAAATAGATTTTTGACTTTTATCTTCACTTGGTATAGTTGGATAATCAAGTTTTGTTTCTATTCTACCATAAATTGGAGAAATAAATTCACTAACTTTAAATTTTTTATCTTTTTTATTCTTTTTGTCAATATCTATATGTTCTAACATTGGTGTACTAGATTCTGAATTTATATTATTTATTTCTTCTACTGGTTTTTGTATATCAAAACCGGATTCAAAGTTATTTTGTTCTTCCATGTCATCATCAATTGTTATAATTGATAAATCGCCAGTTTTATTTATATCTGATAAATTATAGGATTTTTTTGTTTTATCAACTAGTTCTTCAAAGAAATCATTTAAATCAAATTTTGTTTCATCTTTACTAATTTCTTTACCATTTGCTTTTAATAGTTCTTGATAACTTATAATTGCATTTTCTTCTTGATCTTGTTCAAATTCTAATATTTGTTTTTCATCACGTTTTGTTAAATCTTCTTGCATTTTTGAAAGTATACTTTCAAAATCAGTATGTGTATTTTCTTCTTTTACAAGATCATTGTTTATTTCTATTTGAATTGGTTCAGATTTAATGAATTGATTTTGAATTAAATTTTCACTTTCTCTTTCTTCTATAAGAGGCTCTTCTTTTTGTTTTGCTTTTTCTTCTAATTTAGTTATTTCTTCTTCTAAACTTTCAAGTTTAGGTTCTTCATGATGATTATTTAATATAATCTCACTTGTGTTTTTTAGTTTTTTTCTTTCTATATGTTTTTTTATTAAATTTACAATCAAAAAAACAACAAGAAAAACTAAAATACAAGCCCCTAAAATTATACCATAAAATAAAATCGAATTTTCCATTAATTTATCTAACATTTTTACATCACTCCATAAGTTCATAATTAAGAACACTTAATATAAATATTGGAACAGTTTCAACCCTCATTATTCTATTTCCTAATGTAACAGACTTGTATCCAAGACTGTTAAACTTTTGTTCTTCATTACTAGTAAGCCCACCCTCCGGTCCGACTACTATTGTTATTTTATCATATATATTTTGTGATTGCAAAAACATTTTCAAGTTTTCATTTTTTTCACACGTACTACACACTAACTTTACACCATCTAAATTTAAATCTTCTATCCTTTTTACCGTTGTGATTATTGGGATAGTGTTTCTTTTTGATTGTTCGCTAGCTTCTTTACATATTCTTGACCATCTTATTATTTTTTTATCTTCTTTTTCAGATATATCTTTTACTATACTTCTTTGTGCATAATAAGGAATTATTTTACTTATTCCAAGTTCTGTTGCTTTTTGTAAAACAAAATCCATTTTTTGTTCTTTAAGTAAAGGAATTACTAAAGTTATTTCTATTTCATCTTTTAAATCAATATTTAATTCTTTATCTATTTCTATCGTTTTATAATCTTCTGATTTTATAATACATTCATATACTTTTTTTTCAAATACAACTTCTATTTTATCATTTACATTCATTCTCATTACATTTTTTATATGGTGATAATCATCATCATATAATGTAACTTTATTGTTTACTATTTTCTTACAAAAGTACCTTTGCATATTTATTCTCCATAATATGTTATTCCGTCTAAATTGCATTCGTTAGTTGCACAAATTGTATATAATATATCATTATTTTTATTGCTTATAATAACAACCGTGCTATCATTGAATTTATCAGATGTTTGTGGATCTATAGCATTTTCTTCTAAATAACCTAGTTCTTTTAATTTTTTTAAAGTTATTCCTAATTTTTTTCCTTCTGATAAATCCAATTTAAATAGATTTTCAGCAACAAAATTTCTAGAACTGCCTTCTATATTTTTTATTTGAATATCATATAATGTTTTTTTGTTATCTTTTATTACATTTGTAACTATCGGAATTGTAATAAGCGATATTGCACCTAACAATATTAATACTCCTAATACTTCAATTAAAGTAAATCCTTTCATAATTCCTCCTACACAAAAAATCCCATATATATTAAAAAGCCTAAGAAAAGTGATAATAAAACGATACCATTTATCTGTTCAGATTTTTTTGATTTATATTTTATTCCAAGTGACATTGTTATTAGTATTCCGCCTATTAATCCACCTATATGTGCTGCATTATTTATACCAGACACCATAAATCCAAATATCAGATTAATTAGAATAAGTGGAATTATTTGAGATTTTAGTACAGTTCCTAAATATACTCTATAATTGTATCCAAAATAAAGTAATGAGCCAAGTAATCCAAATATAGCGCCACTTGCACCTGCACTTATACTTATAGGAAATATCATAGACATTAAGCTTCCACAAAGCGCACTAACAAGGTATATTATTAAGAATTTAATTTTTCCTAAAAAACTTTCTAGTTGTCTGCCTATTACATATAATGCATAACAATTAAATAATAAATGAAATATTCCAATATGTAAGAATGCAGATGTAATTAATCTGTAATATTCTCCACCTAAAATTAAGTCTTTTTGAAATGCACCAAACTTTATTAAAGTAAATGCATCTTGACTACCTTTTCCAAATATATACATAAGTATAAAAACTATTACATTAATTATTATTAACGAAACTGTTATAATTGGTTTTTTTGGTTTAAATATTTCTTCTGCTTTTATTCCTTCTTGCTCATTTTTTTTATTTATTTCGCTTGTTAATTTAAAAAATAATTCCATACCTTTTTCTTTAATTTTGCTTTTTTTGATTATATCTGGAAATACTTCCATAACTGTTTTGTATTGTTTTATATCATCAAATTCTTTTAAATTAACTATATCTATATTCCTATATGTTTCTTTTATATTTACATTTTCTCCTAAATTAATAAATATACTTAATGCATTCATATTAAGTGAAAAAGTTGTTTTTTGTATTTTTTTTACTATTTTTTTTGTTTTAAACAAATCAAAATCAAATTGCTCATTATTATGAATATAATTACTAACAATTCTCACTATTTTATAATCACTATTTAAATTTTCTAGCCAAATTTCATCTTTTGCACCATGAAGAACTATTGGATTATATCCTTTTTCAGTAATAAAATAATGAAGTAATTTCATTACTATTTCGTCACTTTTTGTTATAGCGTCCATTTTATTCCTCCTTAAATTTATTTAATATATTTATAAATTCTTTTGGTAATTCACTAGTAAAACACATATACTTCTTTGTTGTTGGATGTATAAATCCTAATTCTTTTGCGTGCAAACATTGTCCTGTTTCATCTATTAGTTTTCTTTTACCATATACAGAATCGTTTACAACAGGGTGATTTATATAATTCATATGTACTCTTATTTGATGTGTTCTACCTGTTTCTAATTTTAATTCTATTAGTGTTGCATCTTTATATCTTTCGATTACCTTAAAATGTGTTACTGCATTTTTACTGTTTTCACTTGTAACAGCCATCTTTTTTCTATCTTTTTTATCTCTTCCAATTGGTGCATCTATTGTACCTGTATCTTCATTAATTACGCCCCATACGAGTGCGACATAAATTCTATGTGTTGTTTTATTTTCTAACTGACGAGCTAAAAATTCATGGGCATAATCATTTTTCGCAACTACTAATAATCCAGTTGTAAATGCATCTATTCTATGTACTATTCCAGGTCTAAATTCACCATTTACTTTGCTTAAATTTTTTGAATGATACATAAGCCCATTTACTAATGTTCCAGTAGGATTTCCAACAGCTGGATGTACAACCAATCCATTTTGTTTATTTACAACTATTATATCGTCATCTTCATATACTATATCTAAATCTATTTTTTCTGCTTTAGCACTCAAAGGTTGTTCTTCTATTTCATTTATTTCTATATTATCGTTTTGTTTAACAATGTAGCTATTTTTTATAATTTTATTATTAACTTTTACGTTTTCAGTTTTAATTAGATTTTGAATTTTGCTTCTACTTTTATTAAGTATTTTAATTAGGTAGTTATCAATTCTTTCATTTGCATCTTCTGTTACTTTGTATCGCATGATTTTTCCTCCTTAATACTAAATATTAATAAAATAATTGCTGAAACAACTATACATATATCTGCAAAATTGAATACTGGAAAATTATATTTTAATATAGAAAAATCTAAATAATCAATTACAAATCCTCTAAATATCCTATCAATCATATTTCCTACTATACCACCTATCAACATTGAATATGTAATAGTTTGAATTTTATTAAAACTTTTTTTCTTACTTAAATATATATATATTGCTACTAAAACGATTAAAGAAATTAGTGATAGGAAAACTACATTTCCACTTAATATACTAAAAGCTGCACCTATATTTTGTACATATGTTATATTAAAAAAATTTTTAATGATTATTATACTACTATATAATTCCATATTTTGTATTACAACAAACTTAATAATTTGATCTAGTATTATTATAAGTAAACTAAATATTGTAATTTTTTTCATTCAATCACCAAACAATATTATATAACAAATTAAAATAAAAAACTAGGTGCTATTCGCACCCATCATTATTTTCTACGAGTAAATAATCATATCCTGATATATTTTGTGTTATTTTTATATATAAATCTGTATTAAATTTTTTATCTGTTTTTGGATTTATTATTCCTTTTTCTACATACCCTTCATCTTCAAGAGTACCTAATTTAACACAATAAACCTGTTTATTTTCAAGTTTTGTAATATTATCGAAAACCCATGATTCTGTTCCATCATATATTTGGTTTAATTGTACATTATAAAGATTATTTCTACTATCTTTTATTGATTTATCAATTGTTACATAAGCAATTGTAGAAAGTATTCCAACAATTACTATTACAACAAGTAATTCGATTAATGTAAATCCATTTTTCATAAATAACACCTATCTTCTAAATATATTTTAACATTTATTTTTTTTTATGTAAATTATAAAGTAAGTTTTCTTGACTTTTATAGTTAATTTTTATAATATTAAGTAAGATTGGTAAAGGAGATTTTTATGTATATAAATGATAAAATATTGATTGGTAAAAATGATAATTATGAAGCTTATATACTTCCTAGGATGGCTAATAGACATGGTATTATAAGTGGCGCTAGTGGAAGTGGAAAAACAATTTCTCTAAAAGTTTTAGCTGAAAGTTTTTCCTCTGCAGGTGTTCCTGTATTTTTGGTTGACGTAAAAGGTGATTTAGCTGGAATGTGTTTACCAGGTATTGTAAATGATAATATTTCAAGTAGAATTAATAATTTAAATTTAGAAAATTTTGAGTTTAAAAGCTTCCCCACTTCATTTTTTGATGTTTATGGAAAATATGGTATTCCAATACGTACAACTATAAATAGTATTGGCCCTAAATTACTTTCTAGAATGCTTAATTTAACTGAGGCTCAAGAAGGTGTCTTAACGATTGTTTTTAAAATTGCAGAAGATGAAAATTTAGAATTAATTGATTTAAAAGATTTATTTTAGCTTATGTTGGTGAAAGAAGAAAAAATTATGCATTAAATTATGGTAATATTACCTTACAGAGTATTGGTAGTATTCAACGTAATTTACTTACCTTAGAAGATGAAGGCGGAAATTTCTTTTTTGGCAAACCTGCATTAGACATAAATGATTTTATTAAAACTGATATAAATGGTACTGGTTATATAAATATATTACATGCAGCCACTTTGTTTCAAAAACCAACTTTATATGCTTCATTTTTGTTATGGTTGCTTACTGATTTATATCAAAAATTGCCTGAAGTTGGTGATTTAGAAAAACCAAAAATTGCTTTCTTTTTTGATGAAGCACATTTACTTTTTTCTGAGATGCCTGATTATATAATTAAACAAGTAACGCAGATTGTAAAACTAATACGTTCAAAAGGTATTGGACTATATTTTATTTCACAAAGTCCAAGTGATATTCCTGATGAAATATTATCTCAACTAGGAAACCGTATTCAACATGTTTTAAGGTATTATACAAAAAATGATGAAAAAGCTATTAAAGCAGCAGCTAATTCTTTTAGAGAAAATCCCAACTATGATACTGAACA
>CAJMOW010000083.1 GCA_905215145.1 uncultured bacterium
GTTTTATATTTTGACACTCCGCCTCTTGGTCTATCTCCAACTTCTATTGTATCTAATAAATTTCCTAGTTTCATATTTGAATAGTTACTGTTAAATTTTATTTTTTTTTTGTTTATTAAAGAAATGCTTTTATCAAAAATAACTTTTGTAAAATCCAATAAATCAGTGGTTTTTACTATTTTTATATTTTTACTAATTTCTTCTTTAATATCAATTTGCTTATTTAATAATGCATTTTTTACATAATAATTTGCTTTTAAACTATTATCATCACAATTATCATCGTATAAACTTGTTACATGATTACCTTTTTCGTCTCTATATATCTTTATTCCTTCTGATCCTCTTCTATTGCTAAACTCATATCCTAGAAAATCTTTCTCATCTTGTTTTTGTTTAGATTTTACTTTTATGATAGTAGTCATATCGTTGCACATCAAAATGTAATTAAATAATTTTTCTCTCTCAGTAGATATAATTGTATTTACAATAAGTTCATCAATATCAATTCTATCTAGACTTTTCTTTGATTTTAGTATAGTATTTATTACATGATTTTTATATTCTTTATAAAAATTATGTTTTAAAATATTTTTATTTGGAATTTTTCTGAATATTGATAAATAATCTGTAATATCAATATTTTCATAAACATCCTCTAAATACTTGCTAACAATACTTGTTATTCCGTTAATAGTAAAATCTTGTGGATTATCAATAAAATTATTTAATGCATATTCTATATTTTTGTGAAAAATATCTTCCCTTCGTTCTAAAAATAAAGTCACTGTATTAGTTCCTGTAGCCATAAATGTATTTGAACCAAATTCAGTAATAGCTGCTACTCTAAAATACTTAAATAGTAATTCTCTAGTTGGAATATATATTCCAGAATTTGTCAGAATTGAAATAGGCAATATAATTCCAGCAATTCCTCCTGTTTTTAATAATTGTTTTGTTCTTTCTATAAATAAACATTCTATTTCAGAACTATCATCTGTTAAATATTTATATAGTTCAAAACTATCTTTTCCATTCTCTAGAGTATTTTTGAATGAAGATACCGAATAAGGTGGATTAGCTATTACAATATCAAATTGTTTATTATCTTGGTGGTTTTCTTTACTATATTCTTTAAGTATTCCCTTATAATCTTTTGATTTTTCAAAATTATCTAATCCATTTGCCCTTATAATATTAGCATCACCATCTCCATTTAAAAATGAACTTACTTTTGTTGTTTTTACTAATCTATAATCTGCTTCTATTCCATATACACAATCATTAGCCCACTTAAACTCTCCTTGTTTCCATAGGTTAATATTATCTTTTGCTTCTCTTCTAATGTTAGTTGAATCATACTTTGAAATAACTTTTTGTAACTCGTCCATATATTCTGTTAGGAAATGTCCACTGCCAGAAGCATAATCAATAGCAATCGGTAAAATATTATTTTCATCATTATTAATTTTTTTGTCTATTATTTCTTTTATAGGAATTGATGAAATAATAAATTTTGCAATGGGTACAGGTGTAAAAAACTGACCAGCTTCCTGTTTTATACTTGTATTCAATAATAGTTCAAAAAAATCTCCAAGAAATTGTTGTTTATGTGAATATCTAAATTGATATGGTTGCAATAATTCTACAATTTCTTTAACTACAATTCCATTCATTTTAAAAGACTGTTCATTATATACTTCTTTAAATGCAAATTCTGGATTTTTTTGTAGTCTCAATTTTTGAAACATCTCTTCAATTTGATTTTTAGTGTTTTCCTCATGAATATTTGCTAATTTATTTTTTAAATCCTCTTCTGAATAATCTGTAACTTCTATTTCAAGAAATTTTTTCATTCCTCGTTTATATAAATTATTAAGCCTTCCTTGTAATTTTTCATCTGTATCATCTTCACGCCATTGAAAATCAACTTCTTCTTCATCTCTTTTATCTTCATCTATTATTTTGCATATAAATAAATTTAATATCTTATTAAATGCATTTGGCTTGTCTGAAACCGCATTATGCCTTAAAATTTCTGCAAATTGGTTAAAAATTCTTCCACTATCATCTTGACTTAGTTCTTTTAGCTGTCCTCTTCTTAAGGATTTATTCTCAAAATCATAACAATTTACCCATTCCTCAAAAATACCATTATCGTAAAAATTTTTATTCCAATAATCATAAATTTCTTTTTGATTATTAAGTTCATTCCATATCTTATCTACTTTAACAATTGAATTTTTGTATTCTATTTTCTCATTTATTAATTTAGAAGTATATAGGCATAAATATTCAGCTGATTTATCTTGAATATAATAAGAAAAAAGTTGTCCCCCGTAATTTAACATTCTTTTCTGTTCTTTTTTATATTCTTCGCCCCATGTTTTACATTCAATCATTATATATGCTTTATTATCTTTAAAAATTAGAATATCTAATTTTCCTTTTTCTTTTCTTCCAAGTGGAAATTTGTGTTCTAAAGATAAATCTTCAGGATTATATCCCTTTTCCAATATTCTATCTATACACTCTAAAACAACAAAATTTTCTGAATTTTCAAAATTACTAGTAGTTAGATCTCCTATTTTGATCAAATTTCCATAATTTATTTTTTGTTCTTCAAAATTAATATTTATAATATATCCATTATAGTTTTTTTCAAAAATGTCTTTAACCCCATCTTTAGGATAATAATTTAATTTTAATAACAATTTTTTTATTTGTTCATTAGATATCTTCATTTTATTTCCCCCATGGCATTATATCATAAAAAAATTTTTTTGCATAGCCCTTTTCGACATTTTTTTCAATCCTATAAATTACTTATCTCAAGCATATTTTCGCCATTTTAGTGCTTAATTTCTTCCAAAACCGTCTTTTATATACTTCTCTGTCAATTCCATTTTGTATTTTACTAATAGTTCTAAATACTTTTGTTTAAATACATTTTTACAAAGCCATTCCACTCCTCCTTTTGAAATTATCACTTTATTATTTATTAAAAATTTATATTCACTCAATCCACAGTCACACAGTTTCTTAATTGCTTTTCTAACAGTAATATCTTTTCTATTAAAATACTTACATAATTGTTTTATATTCATATCTTCATTCCACCAATTTTCATCGTGATCCACCTTCAGAAATTCTTCATATAATTTAATTCTTGTTTCAAAAAAATCTACATCAGCATCAATTAATGATTTTTCTTTTTGAAAATATACTCGCTTTCATATCCCTCTATTAAAATAAAATATTTTCTACTTCTAATTTTCTCACTTCTCCATCTACATGTTGGATGTTTTTTTACCATAACATCTACAGCTTTTCTTAAATCCATATGAGTTATTTCTTTTCCATGTTTAGTTGTTATTCCTAATGAATGTAGTCTCTTTAAAATTTTGTTATAAGATAAGAAAATACTATCTAAAACTTGCTCTGAATCTCTTCTCATTTTTTCATCACTTCCTTAATATAAAATTTATTAATGCTAGTTTACAAAGCATTAATAATTAGCAAAATTTATTTTGCTCGAATTTTAGGTAGTATTTTTTAGTACCTAATATTCGCCAGCCTGGTGTCTTGACACCTTTTTTGCTGTTTAGGGCAAAATGCCCTAAAACCTTTTTAGCTCTCCGAGGGATATTTTTATTATAAAAATTAGGACAAATATGTACAAAAATTTATACTTTCTTGTCCTAATTTTTTCATTCATTTCTATTTACCTTTTTGAAAAAATCAATTATAATTTTTATATAAAATATTTAAAAAAGTTATCTTTTTAGTTAGTTATTGTTACCGCAATTACTAACTTTTTTCTTTTGAATTCTATGATCTATATCATCAATCTTTACTAAATAGCACATCTCATATAGTCGAGAAATGATTGACTTTGCTGTTTCAATTTCTTCATTAATACTTAACCTTTTTACTAGAGAATTTTGATTATAATTTGTTGTTATAATTACTGGTAAATTATTTTCATATCTACTATTTATGATAGTAAATAATTTTTCTAATCCCCATTCCCTAAATCATCTATAATTAATAGATCAACATTTTCATATAGTTTGATGATTTCCATCTCAGAAATACTATTATCTATTTCATATGAATTTCGTAATTCTGCTAATAAATTAATTAATGTTCCGTATATTACTGGTATTCCGTTTTCTATAAATTTATTTGTAATACTACATGCTAAATGTGTTTTACCCACTCCATTATTTCCAACTAAAATGAGTCCTTTTTTCTCTATGTTATTTACTAATTTTTCACTATAATTTTTTAAATTATTAAATGCTTTCTTATTGCTATTATTAATTTCAAAATTGTCAAATTTATAGATCAAGTTTCTTTTACTCATCTTACTGTTTTTTATAATTTTTTCAACTTTCTAGCTTTTTTTCTTCTTCAATTATCCTTAACTTTTTCAGATCATATTCATTCCAATATTTCTGTGCATCCTTACATTTGCATCTTTCATAATCCAAAGTTATTACTCTCTTAGTACCATATAGTTCCCATTCTATTATTTTTCTGTGTAATTTATTTTTGCAATATTCACATTCAATGTAATCCCTTTTGTTAATCGAGGGTTTCAAAATTTGATTCATCTATTCTGCTCTCCTTTCTGTTTTCTTCTTTTCTTGTCTTTTCTTCTGTAACTTTATTCAAACTTTTTTCAATTAAATTTTCTTCAACTACTTTATTTGATTTTCCAATTTTCTTTAGCTTTTCAGCACTTTGATACTTGCTCCAATTCTTTACGAAGTATGTATCATTTTTATAAATTAGCATTCCTAAATCGATAAATTTTTGTAAAATTTTCGTAAATGTTTTCGAAGATTTTCCAATAATATTTGTAAAATCTTTGATTTTAAATGGTGTATTATCGCTAATATATAGTCCACCATCTCTGTTACATTCTCCAGCAATAGTTAAAATCTGAATCCATATTCTAAAATAGGTGTCCCCTTCCCTTTCTTTTAGTAGGATTTTAATTTTTCTATTTGAAAATATACTTGTATTTACTTTTATCCATCCAACTTGTCCCATATCCTCCCTTCTTTCTAGCAAGATTCTTCAATAGAATCATTTTCTTTTTTGCTTAGATAAATATCTAAGGCTTCTTTTCTGAATAAAATTCTTTTCCCAACTCTAGAGCAAGGAATTTGTTTTCTTTTAACTAATTGCGTAATTAACCAATATGAAATTCCTAAATATTCTGCTGCTTCTTTTGCAGTTAGAGTTGTTCTTTTAATGTTATCTAGTGCCATTTCTTTCACCTCCTAATATTTTTATAATTGTAGTTGACATATATAAATTATTATGGTATTATTTTGTCATACAATTATTATTTTTGTTTTTGATTGTATGGCTCTTTTATATAATATTTTTCTGATATATGTAACCTTACAATTGAAAAAAGTTCAAAAATTTTTAATTTGTAGATATTAGGAGGTAAAGATGTCACTATATAATATTGCTTTCGATACTAATAATAAAACAGAATGTTTAAATCACTTTTCTATTAAGAAAAAGAAAGGATTTATATTCAAATCTGTAAATCGTTGTGAAATAAGACCTCTTGGTAGCATTCTTTTAGATTTTCTCAATATAGATATTGAAAACGGTGAAGATATGGTTAACTTTATAGCTAATTACTGTTTAGAGGATTTATTATTCAAATTGGCTAAAAAATCCAAATTAAATATATCTAAATATTATAAAAATGATAACTTTTACATAACAGAACAGGCATTATCAGACTTATTCTTTACCTTACAATCTGAATATGAAGATGACTTTGAATTTTATCAAGATATATTTATTAATCTTATAACAAGTGAAAAAGAAAATATAAGCCCTAAAGAATTCGATAAAATCGAGGCTGATTTTAGAGCAGAATTTCCTGATTTATTTGAAGATGAATCTGCTAATTTTGATTTAATAAACTTAAGTTATAGGATAAATGATTTAACATTAGATTTTACTATGGATGACTTTTACTATTTTCATAAAGAACTTAATCTGCCTAAAAGTATTCCATATTCTTTTAGAACTGATGATTATCTTAATGTGTTATTTATCTCATATAAACAGTTATTGTCTTTAGATAGTAATATTAAGATAAAAAAATGTGCTAATTGTGGTAAATACTTTATTCCTACATCAAAGGAATCTGAAATATATTGTGA
>CAJMOW010000084.1 GCA_905215145.1 uncultured bacterium
TGCCTGAAACTGTTACTCCACCATAAGAAAGTGTAACTGTATTCTTGTTTTCATCTGTTACATAAAGAACAATTGCGTTATCCTTTAATGTACCATCATCATTATAAGCACCTACACCATCAGTATAATTGTAATGCGCATATCCCGATCTATCCTGTGCATTAACCTCAATTCCTGACTGGGTATATGTACCTGTCTTAGTAGTAACCTTAAGAGTATATGTACCTGGCTTTAATCCCATTACATCAACTCTTGCTCCGTCGGCTGTATCTCTAACAAGATACTCAAAGTCCTCTCCTGTAAGAGAACCACTAACTGGACCTGAATATGATACTGCAGTAACATCGGCATCCTTAACACCTTTGATAGTTGCATACATCATTTCATTCCATCCACCATAAGTAGTAAAACTTGATGCAGATGCTGCATAAGTCATACTTGGTGCTACTATTGCAAGATTACTTACGACTAATAATCCAGCAACAACTTTTGCAAAAACTTTTCTGATTCTTTGCATGACATTTTCCTCTCCTTATCCCAAATATGCATACAATTGTGAATTATGAATAATCAAAATTCAAAATCTAAATCAATATTACCATTTTTGCACAAATTGTTCAAGCTTCATTCACAAAAAATTCATATTTGTAAATTCATATTTTGAAAGTCAAGGTACTTGGGATGGGGCGTTTACGAACTGATCACAAGCGTCATATCTCAAAACAATATTGCCAGTACTAAGCATATGTCACACAATTCTATAGGCACAGTTATGAGAAATGAAAAAAATAAGTAAGAATGTAGCAAATGTATTAATAATTATGAGCTTAATAAGATACTTTTCCTATAAACTTACAACGAAAGATATTTTTAAACTTCCTAATTATGAGTATATTCATAATGAATTAAAGAGAATCAATATAATGCTTACCTCACTCTTTTATGAAAATATATCCGGATAAATGCCATACTAAACTAAATGGCAAAATCTCTATAGAAAAGACAACATTTTGAAATAATTACAGCATATAATACTATGTATTTTTCACTTTGATGAGTGATTTATTGATTTATACCGACTTATCATAATTCCTTACATAGGTCATCTGAACTCATGCTGGGTAAGATTTTTACTTTATCCTTTTCATGCAATCATCAAAATCTTCCTAAATCAAGTCTCATATAATAAAGTATAAATCAATCTATATCAAAATGTATTACCTTTAATCTGTTGCTCCGTGTCTCACAAGTTAGGAATACGAAATTGTTATAGGAATCAAGTTTAAATGGTCTCTAGTAATCAGCCAATTTATACTTAATCTCATATCTGCATATCCTGAAAACAGATAAATTTTTTCTACTTTAGACAACTTTGTTTAACATATCTATTTCAGCATATTAAACATTACTGCAATAATTCTTCTGTCAGCATAATTATTTATAATTATCAAACAAGTGGTTCATCATAACCAAAATAATGGCTCAGAGAAAAATATAATCTCAGTCACTTAAACTGGAAATATATTTCATTCAGGCATAGATTATTCAAACTAATTCCGTAAGCCAGCCTATATTTTGTTTAATCTTTATAACACATTTTTCCGTAAAATTGGAATTTTATTTAATATCCAACTTGACATAAATGAAACAATAACAAAAATCAAAAAGAACATTACTATTCCTATAGGAATGATTTTTATATTCAATGGTGTAATTTTAATAAATTTATACATAAAATTTATAAACACTGGATGTATTAAATACACACAAAAACACAATCTATCTATTTCCCAAAGCCAATTATATTCATTAAACTTAAAATCTTTAAGAATTAAAAATAATGTAACTGCCAAAAAAGCAATTATTGGAGAATCGTAGCTTAAATAGCTCAATGCATCCTTAAGCATTAAATTCATTATCACTATCGTTATTATTTCAGCAATCAATATCCCCCCCAATATTTTTTTATTCTTTTCAATTTTAAATTTATTATTCACTAAATAATATCCAGTAATAACATAAAAAACTGTATATGTCATTATTGGAATATTAAATGCAATAGAAATGCCAATTATTTTCTCAATAAATCCTTTGCAAAAATTAAATAAAAATAAAATAATCAATATTATTTTATGTGTATTTTTATCTGTATTATTCAACACTATCTTTATAAATGGTAATATAATATAAATACCTATCAACGCATATAAATACCACAGATGTCCCCAACTATTTCCTTCAACTACTTTAACTATAGATTTTATAATCATATCAGCAGATAGTTGCCTTGTATCCATATATAATTCCATAATAGCATATGGTATACCAAATAAAAATAATGCTATAACGATTCGTTTTATATATTTTGATACCATTAAATTCATTTGAATTTCTTTATTTAATAATAATGCACCTGTTATTATCAGAAACATAGGTACAGCCCAATTCATAATGGATATATTTACACTCATCAAAAACTTGTTTTCGGATGATAATTGGTAATTTTGTGTATTATTTAATATTGTATTATTCGTATGTAAAAAAATCACAGCAAGAGTTGCCATAATTCTTAGTATTGATATATCCACTCGTTTCGTATTCATATCGTCCTCCAAAATCATCTTCTTCATTTTCAAACAATTGTCTATTTAGTTGTCTTGTTGATTAACATTGCTCACTGAAATTTAATATTATTTAATTAAATGTGCCTTTAATAAAATTGCTTTTATTCTTTGTTTTATACATTTAACTGGAAAGCACAAGAATACAGAATAATCCAAATTGTCTTTATTATAATTATTCCAAAAGCGATAATATTCCTTTGATTTTTTAAATGGTGCTTTCAATTGACCATTTGATTCTATTGCTTTTTCCTGTTCAACATCTTTAGTAGCAATATCTGCCTCACTAAGCAGCATTTCACCTTTATAAGTCTGACATAGAATTAAAGATATTCCTTTTTTCTTTTCTATATCAGCCAAATCACTTCCCCAAGAATCTCCTAATGTAATATCAGATATTCTTTTATCTGTAGCATATCTACATTGATAACAATTATTTGTATATATAAGTCCTCTTAAAAAAGCCAACGTATATCCATCATATGTTCCCTTTTGTTTTATATATCTATTATTTACAGACAATCCAAACAAATTTTTTTGTCTGAAATTTATATTATATATATTTCCTATTTCAATTTTTTTATTTTTCAAATAATTAAATAAAATATTAGGCGAAGGTGAACCATGACATATCAAATCTATCGTATATAAATTTTGAATATTTTGTTTTCTTACTTCCATATATTTTTTCAATGCAGCTACATGACATGGTAAGCCAATAAACAAAATTTTATTATTTTCTTTTAGTGCATTCATTATATCTATATAAATCATTCCCGGATTACTCTTTACATATTTAGATCCCCTAAAATTATCAAGCATCATTTCGTCTGAAATCATCTTATAAATAAATGCTCCTCTCTCATATACACAACTGCACACCATTCCCCCTGATTTTAGAAATGAACTAGCAATTGCTGTAGCTACTCCTCCAGACGCTGACATCTTTCTATTAAATTCATTTTCCGTCCAACCCTGAAGCCATTTCTGTGGTTTTAACATATTTATATCTGCTCTATTAGGGCAAACATTCATACACATATTACAGTTAATGCATTTGTCTTCATCTATATATGCATTAAATTCTTTATATGTATCAACAATCGTTACTGCATTTTTATGGCAGACATTAACACATGCATTGCATCCTGTGCATATATCTTTTTCACACACAAGTCTCATCTTTATTTCCTCTATTAAATTTCGCACAAACTTTTTAATTCTATCATACTTATTTTTCTTTGTTCCATCAATATATTATTGACCTTTGACCAATCTATACTTTGTTCTACAAAATCAAATTTATCATCTGAAATTATTCTATCTGTTAAATCAAAAAAATCTAATACACTTCTATTTCTCTGAGAATGATTTTCTGGTAGAACATCAATAAAATTTTTATTAAAATTAATGCAAAAACATGTCCCATGAAACGAATCAGTTATGACATATTTTGCATTTTTGATTATATAAAGGAACTGTGCTGGAGTAGGAAGATATGTAAAGCCCTCTCCCCAAAAAATCTCACTCATATCATTTGTAACTCTAATCAGCTTCATTCCTTTTCTCTTTGCAAATGCAGCAGCCTTTTTACACAAATCTTTATTATGATTAACTTGATACAATAGTATATATTCATTTGGCAAATTAATATTTTCCATTACAAGATTCCAATCATTTATATTCAATAATAATGTTGGATCAAGAACTTGTTCACCTAAAACTCCATTCTCTCTAAGAATTCTTAGCCCATCATTTTCACGAACAGTTATTTTATCAAAATCTTTTAAATAATTTGTAATATCAGCCAATTCTGTCTTAATTTTTTTTTCAGAACCAAAACTAGCAGCATATGATACTTTTTTTGTCTTATCTTTAACAAAATCTAAAAAATACATTGACTCAATTTTTCCATCTGGCATGATATTCCAAACCTGATCACTTCCTATCATATAAATATCAGCTTTCGGATAATTTTTATAAAATTCTTCCTTATCTGTATATTGCCTAGATAAATTTAACCACTTTTTTTGATAAATTCTAAAAATCTTTATTGGTTTTGAATATCTTACATACTTAATCAAATATGAAATCACATTTATAAGTGGTATTTTTTTATATTTAGATGTTTTCATAGCATCTTTTGATATTTTATCTGCTGAGTAATATGAATATTCAGCATCAACAATAAACGGCTCATTATTTATTTTTTTTATAGCCTCTTGAAGGGCATAAGCTTGATAAAGAGATCCGTAATTCGGTACTGCATGTCTTGTTATAATTGCAATTTTTTTCATTTAATTATCTTTTCCATCCTTTATTTTTTATAGATTCAAATATAAAATTCAACATGATAATTGCCGTCTCTCTCATAAAGATAAAAATCATTATAAGGGTAGTTATAATATATACTACAAAACCAATAATTGAATTAAAAATAAATGCCGACACAATAAAAATACATACCTCAAAAATCACAAAAAGCAATTCTTTTGCTAAAGGTCTTATATCTTTAACATCCAATATGCAAATTAGATACCATATCATAGCAGAAATAAATGTACCTACAGAAAAGCTTTCTTTACATGGAGTAATTTTATAAAGTAATACATTTAATAAAAATCCGACCATAATAACAATTACAACTTGAATAAAATACCTTCTCTGTTGAAGTCTTGATTTATACAAATTTACATAAATACTTTTTATAATTATGTAGAAAAATTGAGATGCAAATAAAAAAGTTATAACATTCAAAGATTGATAATACTTATCAAGATATATTTCGAGTATAAATTTAACAGGAAAAAACGATGTCATTAAACATGCAGAAAAAATATTAATGTAATTTCTAAGTTGAATAATCCTTGTTTTTGATTGTATTCTGCATAAATAATTGTAAAATGTTATTGTTACTGGAGTAATTGCAATATTTAAAAAATTCTCTATACTAACCGCAAATGAATATTGTGCAAAATCAATTGTTGTTAATAATATTTTAGTAAACCATCTGTCCATACTTGTAAGTATTATTGAAGAGAAATTTCCGAACAGCAAAAGAATACCTTCCTTTATGTTAGAAATTAACTCATTAAATTCAAATATGCAAATCTTAATAGAATTAAATATTTTACTAAATTTTATCGTTAAAACAAAAAGCATAAAATAATCTACAATAACATACCCTAAAACATACAAATAAGCATTATCACTTTTAATTATCAAAAGCAACATCATATTTGATACAAAATTAAGTGCGGTAACTATATTAATGACTCTCGAATAACTTTTGAACTGTCCAATAGCCTGATACATTCTTTTATAAAAATCAACCATATTATATCCAAAAATATCCAAAGAGAACAATATAAGTAATAACTTGTTAAGTTTAATAGATGCAATAACCATTACTATAGATACAATCATCTGAAATATATTCATTGTAAAGATAGTGGTTTTCAAGCTTTTTTTATTTAAATCTTTTAAATTTTTGCCACCATACCTTAAATACATTCCA
>CAJMOW010000085.1 GCA_905215145.1 uncultured bacterium
ATATTTTGAAAATATAGGACTAAATAAATCAGAACCAGTGGGAAAATTAAAACAAAAAATAGAACAACAATATGGAAGCTTTGAAAACTTTAAGGAAGAATTTAAAAAACAAGCATCGTATGTTATAGGATCAGGATATACATTTTTAATATTAAACAATAACGATTTAGAAATAATTAATACATCTAATCAAGAAAATCCATATTCATATGATCTTATACCAATAATGAATATAGATTTATGGGAACATGCTTATTATATTGATTATTTTAATAGACAAGAATATATAGATAACTTTTTTTCAATAATTGATTTTGAAGAAGTAAACAACAATTATGAAAAAAATATCAAATAATAAAATAATAACTATTGAAAGAAGATATAATATATTAATTGCTATAACAATAATCGCAATGCTCATTTTAGTAATAGGACTATTTAACGTACAAATATTAAAACATAATTATTATAAAGATAAATTACAAGAATTAACAAACAACATTGTATATGGAGAAAGTGCTCCAAGAGGTAGAATATATGATAGAAATGGAAAAATAATAGTAGATAATAAAACAGTAAAAGTTATATATTATAAAAAAAAATCGGGAGTAACTACGAGTGATGAAATAAATACTTCATATAAACTTGCTCAAATACTTGATTTAAATTACAATACTACTGATTTAATGATAAAAAAATTTTGGATAAAAAATAACTATGATGCAGCGTATAATTTAATAACCAAAAATGAAAGACTTTTGTTAGAAGAAAGAAAAATTACATCTCAAGATATAGAAAACTATAAACTTGAAAGAATAGATGTTAGTAAAATAAATTATAGTGATTTAGATAAAAAAGCCGCATATATATATAATCTAATGAATACAGGATATTCATTTACAAAAAAAAGCATAAAAAAAGAAAACGTAACAGATCTTGAATATGCAAAAGTCGCAGAAAGTCTAAACGAAATGCCAGGTGTAGAAGTAAAAATGGATTGGGAAAGGGTATATCCATACGGAGATGTTTTTAGAACTATATTAGGTAGTGTATCAAATTCAGAAACAGGAATACCATATGAAAAAAAAGATTATTACCTAGACAAAGGCTATTTACTTTCAGATAGAGTTGGAATTAGTTATTTAGAAATGCAATATGAAGATATATTAAAAGGTACAAAAAATAAATATAAATTAGAAAATGGTGAATATGTTTTAGTAGAAGAGGGAAAAAGAGGAAAAGATATAGTATTAACTATAGATATTGAATTACAAAAAGAAATAGAAAAAATAATGGATGAAGAAATTATTAAAGCAAAAAAAGATGGACCAAACACAGAATATTATGAAGGTTCTTTTGTAGTTATTTCAGATCCAAAGTCTGGTGGAATACTTGCAACATCTGGCAGAAAAGCGACTAAAGTAGATGAAAATTATAAAACATATGATTATACACCAGGAATAAGTACAAGCCCAGTTGTTATGGGTTCAGCAGTAAAAGGTGCTTCTCATATAGTAGGATATAATACAGGTGCATTAAAAATAGGTGAGATTAGAAAAGATGATTGTTTAATTCTTCCATCAACTCCTCCAAAGTGCTCTTGGAAATATCTAGGAACTTTAAATGATATAACTGCTTTAAAACAATCTTCTAATACATATCAATATCATACAGCTATAAGAGTTGGAAAAGGAAGTTATTCATATAATAAAGCATTAAAACTTGATTTAAGTGCATATAAAATATATAGAAACACATTTGCTGAATTTGGACTTGGAATTAAAACAGGTATAGATTTACCTATCGAAAGTGAAGGATTTAAAGGAAAAAGTGATACACCATCATTACTTTTAGATTTTGCAATAGGACAGTATGATTCATATACACCTATTCAAATGACACAATATATAAATACAATAGCAAACAATGGATATAGATTGCAGTTGCACTTTTTAAAGGCAGTATATGAACCAACAGATATACCACTTACAAACTTATCATATGAATTTGAAACAAATATTTTAAATAAAGTTAATACACTTGACATATATATTCAAAGAGTAAAACAAGGATTTAAAAGTGTAATGGAAACAAATGGTACAGGAGTAGGATATATAAATTCAAAATATAAACCAGCAGGAAAAACTGGAACGAGTCAAAGTATAATAGATACAAATAACGATGGATATGTTGATACAATGGTACTTAACCATACATTTGTATCATATGCTCCATATGATGATCCTAAAGTAACTTTTACGGTTATTTCACCTAACATTTTTAATTATAAGGGTAAAAGTAATAGTAGAAACTACGTAAATATGAAAATAAGTAGAGCAATATCAAAAAAGTTCTTTGAAATTTATAAATAATTTGTTATAATATGGTAGTATGCATTAAAAAGGAGGGAAACTTAGTATGGCAAAAAAAGGAGAAGCTAGAGAAAGAATTACTCTTGCATGTACAGTTTGTAAAGAACAAAACTATCGTACAGAAAAAAACAAAAAAAATACAACTGAACGTTTAGAACTTAAAAAATATTGTTCAACTTGTAAAAAAACAACACCTCATAAAGAAGGAAAATAATAAGGAGGAAAAATCATGTTTAATATTAATGATATAAAAAACGGAATAACTTTCTTGTTTGAAGATAATATATATCAAGTAATAGAATTTTTACACGTAAAACCTGGAAAAGGTGCTGCATTTGTAAAAGCTAAACTTAAAAACTTAAGAACAGGATCTATTACTGAAAAAACATTTAATACAAGTATAAAGTTAGAAAAAGCCATCATAAGTAAACAATCAATGCAATATCTTTATAGCACAGGTGATGTTTATAATTTTATGAACATGGAAACTTATGAACAAATTGAAATTTCTAAACAACAATTAGGTGATGATGCTAAATACTTAAAAGAAGGTTTAAATGTTAACATAACTTTCTATCAAGGTGAAATGTTAGGAATTGAATTACCTGAAAAAATTGAGTATACTGTAGCAAAAACAGAACCAGCTGTTAAAGGAAATACTACAAATAATGCTTTAAAAGAAGCTTATATGGATAATGACTTAATGGTTAAAGTACCTTTATTTATAGGTGAAGGTGAAAATATTGTAGTTTCTACAAAAGATGGTAAATATGATTCAAGAGCATAACAAGCTCTTTTTTTTTATATAAATTTGTGTTAAAATAAAAAAAGAAAGTAGGTAAACATATGAAAGGATTTACTTTAATTGAATTGTTAGCTGTATTAATAATTCTTGGAATTGTAACAATGATTACGGTACCTATGATAAGTAATCAAATAAATTCAGCTAAAGATAAAGCTTATGATGAACAAATAAATAGAATAGAAGAAATTTCAAGAAACTGGGGTGTTTCTAATACAGAATTACTTCCAGATGAAGGAGAAACTTATTTTTTAACGCTTGATAAATTAAAAGAAGCTGGCTTATTAGATGAAAAAGAATTAAGAAATCCAAAAGATAGTTCTATAATGACTGGATGCATAGTAATAAAATTCGATAATGATACTAATCAATATAGTTATAAATACAATGAAGAGTGTAAATAAATTAAACGATTGTTTAATTTTTTTTTATATTATATAATTAGTTTGGTGATATTATGAAAAAACCAGAATTACTTGCTCCTGCAGGTTCAATGGAAAGTTTAAAAGCAGCTATTTGTGCAGGATGCGATGCGGTATATTTAAGTGGTAAAAAGTATGGTGCAAGATCATTTGCTACAAATTTTGATAATGATGAATTAATAGAAGCAATAAAATTATGTCATTTATATGGAATAAAAATATATGTAACAGTAAATACACTTATATTTGAAGATGAAGTAGAAGAGTTTTTAAATTATATAGATTTTCTCCATGTTAATAATGTAGATGCAATAATAATACAAGATATTGGGATGGTTGATTTAATTAGAAAAACTTATCCAAATTTAGAACTTCATGCATCAACACAAATGCATATACATAATTTAGAAGGTGTAAAATTATTAGAAAAACTAAATATAAAAAGAGCAGTTCTAGCTCGTGAAACAAGTATAGATACTATAAAAAAAATCAAAAATAATACGAATTTAGAACTTGAAATATTTGTTCATGGAGCACTTTGTGTTAGTTATTCAGGTCAATGTTTAATGAGTTATTTAATAGGTGGTAGAAGTGGTAATAGAGGGGCATGTGCTGGAAGTTGTAGGTTACCATATGATGTAATAAGAGAAAACAAAAAATTAAATATAGGACATTATCCATTAAGTATGAAAGACTTAAATACGTTAAGTAATATTGATAAGTTAATAGATTTAAATATAGATAGTATAAAAATAGAAGGAAGAATGAAAAGACCTGAATATGTATATATAGTTGTTGCGCTATATAGAAAAGTAATAGATGAATATGTAAAAACAGGAAAAATAAATATAAAAGAAGAAGATATAAAGGAATTAAAAAAAATATTTAATAGAGAATTTACAAAAGGATTTATATTTAATGAAGAAAACAATCTAATAGTTAATGAACAAAAACCAAATCATCAAGGTATAGAAATTGGAAAAGTAATTGATTATAAAAATAATTATGCAACTATAAAATTAACAGATGACTTAAATATAAATGATGGAATTAGATTTATAGATGAAAAAGATTATGGATTTATTGTAACAAGTATGTTAAAAAATAATAATAAAGTTTCTTGTGCTAAAGCAGGAGATATTATAAAAATAAAATCAGAAAATAAAATAAAAAATAGAACAATTGTTGTAAAAACATCAGATTATAATCAACTAAACGAGATAAAACAAAAAATATCTGTTAAAAGAAAAGTAAATATAGATTGTTCTGTATATGCTAAAATAGGAGAAAAAATATCTGTTACATATAAAGATAATAAAAATACAGTTACAGTTTTTGGGAATATTGTAGAAAAGTCAAAAAATTATCCAATTACAAAAGATAAAATAAAAAATCAATTAGAAAAGTTAGGCGATACAGTATATCAAATAAATAAATTTAGTATAGAATCAGATGAGAATATATTTATAAACATAAAAGAATTAAATGAATTAAGAAGAAATTTAGTAGAAAAACTAAACGAAAAAAGAATTTATAATATACCTTATTTAAAAAAAGAATATAGTGTAAAACTTCCAGATTTAAAACAAAAACAAGAAATAAATTTAGAAGTATTAGATGAAAAAATATACGATAAATTAAAAGAATTTGATTTTAATAAAATATATTCAGAAATAGAAAATAAAATATTTGTAAAAAAAATGCCTAGAGTAATAAATGAATACATAGAAGATAGTAATTTATTATTAGTAGGAGAACTTGGAAGTATAAATAAATATAAAAATATAGAAACAGATTTTTCTTTAAATGTTACAAATTCATATTCAGTAGCGCTCTTACATAGCCTAGGAGTAAAAAAAGTAACACTTTCTTATGAAGTAAATGAAAGTATGGTTAATAAAATATATGAAAATTATGTAAAAAGATATGGTAAAGAACCTAACTTAGAATATATAATAGCTTCAAGAAAGCAAGCAATGATTTCTAAATTTAACTTAGTAAAAAAATATGGAAATAATATATATTTATTAGATAGACTTAAATACAAATATCCTATAATAGAAAAAAATAATTTAATGTATATATACAATAATAAATATGAATATAATAATATTTTAGCTAAAATAAATAAAAGAATAATAGTTGATTTTTATTCTGATATAACACAAACATTAATTGATTTTATTAAAGGAGTAATAAATGAAAATAGATAAAATAGTAGTAGGAGATTATCAAACAAATTGTTACGTTTTAACACTCAATAATAATTGTATAGTAATTGATCCAGGTGATGATTATGAAAAAATACAAGAAAAAGTTGGCAATAAAAATATAAAGGCAATAATAATAACACATTATCACTTTGATCATGTTGGTGCTTTAAATAACTTTAAGAGTAAAATAATAGATTATAAATACAAGGATGGATTTTATAAAATAAATGATTTTGAATTTAATATAATACATACATCAGGCCATAAAGAAGATTGTATAACAATATATTTTGAAAAAGAAAAAATAA
>CAJMOW010000086.1 GCA_905215145.1 uncultured bacterium
GACATATAAAAACCTCGTTTCTATTTTGTCCAAGAAACGGGGTTCATATCATATATGATCTTTTTTATAAAATTACTTAATTAGCACTTTCCACTGTTATCTTCAAAATATGATTCAATGTATTTTACTAAAACTTTAGCTTTGTTAAACTGTTTATCTTTAACAACATTTATAATATAATCACTACCACTTGCATCAACAATATTATCATCTTTATCATATTCTATTAGATAAGTATACTTTTTACCATTAAGTTGACAATTAAGAAGAATAGTTTGGTTTTCTTTTAAAGTTATTGAGTTTTTTTTGATACCAAACATAATATTTATGAAAATTATAATACCAAAACCAACAACAAAGATTATTCCAAAGATTTTTAATATCTTAATTATTATCTTGGCAAGTTTTTCTGTATTATTTATTTTTTCCACTAACACTTGTTTAATCTCATTATTCAATAATTCATCAATGCTAACATTAAGTGCTTTAGATAATAATTTTAACTGGGTCGGATTAGGAGCAGTTTCACCTAATTCCCAATTTGATATTGTTTGCCTGGTAACATTAATCTTTTCTGCTAATTGTTCTTGTGAAAGTTTGCAATCTTTTCTTAGTTTGAAAATATTATCTCCTAACTTCATTCTTATTTCTCCTTTCACTAACAATTATATATGTGTTAATATTATATTTCTACCAAATGTCTTTGGAATTTTGTCAAAGACTTTTAACAATTATAATACAAATAACTATTATTCTACATCACAAGACCCAAAGTTATACTTATTGCAATACGTATAATTTTGATTCATTTATAGAAAAGGTGGGGATAATCCTCACCTTTTAAACAAACACATAACTACTTTCATGATCTAAAATATTATAATCATTTTGTTCATAATATTTTTCTACTAAGCAAACTTTATTTTGAATTAATGAATTTTTAACATCAATAATTCTTTGATTAGAAGAACCTCTAAATATTAAATCAAGGTTTCTTTCTTCTAAAATAAATTTTCCATCTATTAATACATCTATGTTATTTAAGAATTCTAAAATAGCTGGTTTCAATTTAGAAAGTGCTAAAAGTTGTTCAAATGTATAACCAGTATAACACCAAATATTTAAACCAATTTTCTTAGCAAATTTTGCTATTTCTAAACATTCTTTAGGTTGGCACATAGGATCACCTCCCGAGAATGTAATACCATCTTGATTTTTTAATTTAGAAACTTTTTGTTTTATTTCTTCTATATCTATTAACGCACCATCATTAAAATCATGAGTATCTGGATTATGACATCCTTTACAGTTATGTGGACATCCTTGTGTCCAAATAACTGTTCTAATACCTTCTCCATCAACTATGCTATCTTGTTGTAAATCTGCTGCTAATCTAATTTTCATATTATGCAACTTCTTTTTCTTTTTTCATTAATTCTTTTATACCAGTATGTTTAACACGATCATGTTCTTCTGCTCTTTTACCATTGTTAAAACGTTTAACATCACCTGCTAAATAACCAGTAACTCTTCTTATTCTTTCAAAACCAACGCCTTCGCCTACTATTTTTTCCATTTTAATATCTCCCTTCAATTTATATTAATTTATTTTTGTATTTTTTCTAGTGGAATACTTTCAAATTCCCTTCTTCCACAACATGGGCAAACATCACCAATTACGCCAACATATCCACATACTGGATCTCTATCAACAGGGTGATTTATTGCACCATAACCAATTCCAGATTCTTTCATAAGTCTTATAACACTTTCAAACGCTTCCAAATTTGAAGCAGTATTTCCATCTAATTCGATATAAGAAATATGACCGCCATTTGTTAAATAATGGTATGGAGCTTCTTTTTTTATTTTATCTGAAATACTTATATTGTAATAAACAGGAATATGGAAAGAGTTTGTATAATATGCTCTATCTGTTACTCCTTTAATTCTTCCATATAATGCTTTATCAATTCCAACAAATCTTCCAGATAAGCCTTCTGCTGGAGTAGCAATTAAAGTAAAGTTCAAATTATATTTTCTTGAATATTCATCAGTTTTATTTCTCATAAAATTAATTATTTCAAGACCTAATTCTTGTGCTTCTTCACTTTCACCATGATGACTTCCAATAAGAGCTTTTAAAGTTTCTGCTAAACCTATGAAACCAATTGTTAAACTGCCATGTTTTAAAATTTTTCTAAGTCTATCAGTTGGTTTTAATTTATCACCATCTGTCCATACTCCTTGTTCTAATAAAAATGGGAAATTATAACATCTTTTATTACATTGGATTTCAAATCTTTCTAGCAATTGATCTTTTACTAAATCCATTACATCAGATAGTTCTTGATAGAAAGCTTCCATATCTGCTTTTTCTCTTTCTTTTAAACAAATACCATGTTTAATACCAATTCTTGGTAAATTTATGGAAGTAAATGATAAATTTCCACGACCACCTGTTGTTTCGTTATCAGGATCAGTAACATCACTCATTACTCTAGTACGACATCCCATATATCCAACTTCAGTTCTAAAATCACCTTCTTTATAGAATGGTAAATTATGTGGTGCATCCAAAAATGAGAAGTTAGGAAATAATCTTTTTGCAGATACTTTGATTGCTAATTTAAATAAATCATAGTTTTTATCTTCTTTGTTATAGTTAACTCCCTCTTTCACTTTAAATATAGATACTGGGAATATAGGAGTTTCTCCTTTTCCAAGCCCTTGTTCAGTTGCAAGTAAGAAGTTTTTTATGACCATTCTTCCTTCTGTAGATGTATCCGTTCCAAAATTTATTGAAGAAAATGGAACTTGAGCTCCTGCTCTTGAATGCATTGTATTTAAATTGTGTATAAATGCTTCCATTGCTTGATATGTAATTCTATCAGTTTTTTGTAAAGCTTTTTCATAACTTTTTCTAAAAAGTCTTTCGATTGCTTTAGATTCTTTATAATAGTTTTTAAACATTTCTATATCTAAATCAATTGAATTAATTTTATCTACATCTTTTACTATTTTATCTATATTTACAAAGCTAAGTAAATCACTGTAATCTAGTAAATCATAAATTTGTTGTTTCAATTGCTTTTTAAATGTTTTTAACACACCAGGTGCCATATAATAATCAAATGCTGGAATTGATTGTCCACCGTGTTGATCATTTTGATCTGATTGAATTGCTATAGCAGCAAGTGCACTATAAGACATAATATCATTAGGGCTTCTCAAATGACCATGTCCTGTTGAAAAACCATTTTTAAATAATCTATCAAGTTCTATTTGCATACAAGTAGTAGTTCCCATTGGTAAGAAATCCATATCATGAATATGAATTGTTCCATTATCATGAGCTTCAGCAAATTTATGTTTCATTAAATAAGATTTAGCAAATTCTTTTGAAATTGTACTACCATATTGAAGCATTGTTCCCATTGCAGTATCCCCATCAACATTTGCATTTTCTCTTTTAGCATCTTCTTCTTTCGCTGATTTTAATCCAAGGCCTTCTATTGATTTTAAAAACTTATGTGTTTTCTTTTCATCAAAGAAAAGTTTTCTAGAATTAGCTCTTCTTTCTCTATATTGTGAAAATGAATCATATACATCTTCATATCCTTTTTTTTGAAGAACATCTTCAATCATATCTTGAATAGTTTCAATTTTAATTTTTTCTGAATCCTTATATTCTTTTTCGATTCTACCTACAACAGCTTGATATACTTTTTGGATATCTTTTTCAGTATATTTTTTTTCTTTTGATTCTGATAATTCTTCATCAACCTCAACACTATCAAATCCTTTTTTAATAGCAAGAGCAATTTTTGAACCATCAAAGTCAACTTTTTTTCCATCCCTTTTTACTACCTTAATATTAAGTGTAATATCATCTACATTAGTCATATAACTTCCTCCTACTTTATACAACTTAATTGTATAAAAAAAGAATGTCAAAGTCAATAAAAATTCGACATTTTTTTCAAACATTTGTTTGCCTATTTTCAGTAGCCCTTATTTTTCAACATTTTTCCAAAAAAATTATTTTTTTAATTTTACACTTTTTATATTTTTTAATTTTTTTACATTTTTTCAAAAAGTGTTTTTTTACATTTTTATTGTTTTTTCGTTTAAAAATAATATAAAACTATTTTTTTGTTTAAAAAAAGTTTTTTGTATTTTTTCAGTTTTTAGATTTTTTCAAATATGAATATTTTGATTTTTTTTGAATAAAATTTAAAAGGTGATATTATGTTTTCTAGCAAAAATTTGAGATTTAAATGAATTCAAATCCTAACGATAAAACAAATGAAATTAAATATATAGATTATCAAGTAATTATATCTATCATAAGTATTATTGTTATTATTATTTCGATCACTTTATTATATAATGAGCAAGCATATTTAAAAACAAAAAAATATATAATACCACCTAAATCAGCTAGAAATTTATCTATATTTAATAGAAGTTTGGCACTATTTACTGCAATTGCATTTTTATATATTAATTATCAACTATATACTATTTCAAAAAATGAAAATGAGGACTTAAAGCCTTATCAATTACAAATATCTGCATCTATTTTAACAACTATTGCAGCTTTAATCGTCTTATATGTTTCTGCAACTTCTTCAACTGAAAATATTCCAGATGTAGAAAATCCTATAATATAATCAAAAAACACTTAATCTTAGGTTAAGTGTTTTAACTATTTAATTTTTATTAACTCTTTTTTTTCGTTCAGAATAAATAGCATATCCAAGCAATGCTATAGAAAGCATACTAACACACATTCCTGATGTAAAACCTCTAGGAATATATTCAAATTCTATAGTATGTTCACCACTATCTAATGTAAGGCCAATAAATGTATCCATAATAACATCATATTCTACTTTTCTACCATCAATATATATATTCCATCCATTATCTACTGGAATTGAAGTATATAAAATTTGATTTGAGTCGCTTACATTTATTTTACCTTTAATATAATTTGTTTTAAATTCTTCCATTTTAAATGAATCATTTGAATTAAGAAGATTTATTTTTTCTTTAAACTCTGTTTCATTAAATGTACTAAATACATAATCAGTTATTTTTAAATCATCCTCTAGTAAAATTATTTCTAACGATACTTTATCGCCTTTTTTATAATTACCAAGTTCCAAAATATTATATCTATAACTATTTTCTTCTTCCGTATCTATTATACTTTCACCATTTAATAATATATCTACTTTTTTATTATAATCAGATGATATATATGCATATAATAATCCGTCATATTCTACATTTATATCGAAAGTAATAGATGCATCTTTATTTAAATTAACTTTTTTATATTCTTTATATTTTGTTACTTTTTCATTTTGTTTAACATTATTTAAAGTTATATTAAAGTTATTATTTTCAAATACATTTTTATTTGTATTAGTCATAGTATTTAATATCAAATTTTGATTATTAAAAGGTTCTAACTTATTTAACTTCATATCTAGTACATTACCATCAACCATAAACATAAATGGTAAATAATTATTATTTTTATATAAATTAATATTATTTTCTGTTTTTAATAATTGATAATAAGGTAACTTTCTTTTTGAAAGTACATATTTTATATTAAATAAACTATTTGTAACTGGTGTAGAACCTAAATAATTTGTTATATAAAATCTATTAAATATTCCTAGGTAGTCACCTAACAATTTATTATTTTTTGATTCATATGTAGAACTAAAATGTGATATTCCATTATAATTTAATAACATTGGATCATTTGTTGAATAATTAGTTTCACTTTCTAATCTATAAAAACTAGAATCATCTTTTTTTATAAAATTTATTATTTCACTATAATTATTTACAAAATCAACATATTCATTTCTTGAAAAATATTTAATATTTACAACAACTAATAAACTATTTATAAACATTTCTATTACTACTAGTATAATTATAAAAATATTCAAGTTTTTATTTTTTCTATAATAAAAATATAAAGAATAAATTAATAACAATACAAAAGTTCCAATTATTTTATAAAATGATTGTTGTGTATAAACAAATTTATCAACAGCTATAGTTATGATAAAT
>CAJMOW010000087.1 GCA_905215145.1 uncultured bacterium
AATTAAAAGAGCTTAAAATTGATGAGTCAAAGTATTTTGTTGAAAAAGATTCTAATGCGTTTGAAGAGTCTTTGGAGTCAGTGAGTGGAATAAAACACATAATAAAAATAATGACTTATTCTATTATGTTAGGTGGGATGGTTGTTCTTTCATTAATCTTGATTCTATGGTTAAGAGAAAGAATTTATGAAATAGGTATATTTTTATCTATTGGAACATCTAAGATACATATTATAATGCAATTTATATTCGAGTTATTATTCATATCGATACCAAGTATAATATCTTCCTTATTTTTAGGAAATGTATTACTAAAAGTAATTGCAGGTGGAATCGTTAACTCAGAGGACTCAATGATTTCTGGTGGAAGTTTAATAAATGATAGTTTTATGTTAAATATTACAACACTTGGACAAAGTTATTTAATATTAATAAGTATTATTGTTTTATCAGTTGTATTTGCTTCTTCATTAATATTAATCAAGAAGCCTAAAGAAATATTATCAAAAATAAGTTAGGAGAAAATGATGGAAATATTAGAAATAAAGAATGTATCATATAGTTATGCCAATTCTAAAGAAAAAGTTTTGTCAGGAGTAAATCAAAAATTTGAACTTGGGAAGTTTTATGCGATAGTAGGAAAGTCAGGAGCAGGAAAATCTACACTTCTTTCCTTACTTGCTGGACTCGATAAACCTCAAACAGGACAAATATTGTTTAAGAATGAAGATATACAAAAGAAAGGATATAGTAATCATAGAAAAAATAATATATCTTTAGTATTTCAAAACTATAATTTAATAGATTATTTATCGCCGATTGAAAATATTAGATTAGTGAATAAATCAGCAGATGAAAGTATCTTGTTTGAACTAGGCTTAGATAAAAAACAAATAAAAAGAAATGTTATGAAATTATCTGGTGGACAGCAGCAAAGAGTAGCTATTGCCAGAGCATTGGTATCAGATGCTCCAATAATACTGGCTGATGAGCCTACTGGTAATCTGGATAGTGTTACTGCCGGAGAAATAATTAATATATTAAAGACATTAGCTAAAGAAAGGAATAAATGTGTAATAGTTGTAACACATAGTAAGGAAGCAGCAGATTCTGCGGATATCATTTTAGAGCTAAGTGGTAAGAAGTTAAAAAAAGTAAATAAAATGAATTTGGAGGTTGAATAATGATAAAAAATGCATTTGCTTATATAACTAGAAAAAGCTTAAAATCAATAATTATTATGTTAGTTATTTTGGCTATGTCAACTTTAAGTCTTATAAGTTTATCTATTAAAGATGCTACGGACAGAGCTTCAAAAGAAACATTTGCTAATATAACAAATAGTTTTTCTATGGAGATAAATAGACAAGTAAATCCAGGAACACCTAGAGGTGGAGGAAATGTAAAAGGTGAAGATATTAAAAAGATAGCTCAAACAGATAGTATAGACTCCTATGTAAAAAGAATAAACAGTGTTGCAGATTTAGTTGATTATGATATTATTGAAACTAAAGAGACTCTTGCGAATCAATCGCCTAAAAGAGCGAAGAATTTTAAAAGAACAGTGATGTTAACCGGAGTTAACGACTCATCAAAAGAAACAAAATTTGTATCAGAAGCATATAAATTAGTAGAAGGAAAGCATTTAGAAAATGAAGATAAAAATAAAATCTTAATGCATAAAGATTTAGCTGAAAAAAATAATCTTAAAGTTGGAGATAAGATAAAAATAAAATCTAATTTATTTGACGCTGATAACGAGAAACAAGCAGATGAAACAGTAGAAGTAGAAATTAAAGGTCTATTCGATGGGCATAATAGTGGTGGAGTAAGTGCAGCACAGGAACTATACGAAAATACATTAATCACTGATGTTCATACAGCTGCTAAAGTTTATGGTAATACAGAAGATACAGCTGTATACCAGGATGCAACATTCTTTGTAAAAGGTGATAAGAATCTTGATAGTGTAATAAAAGAGATTGAGAAATTAGATATAAATTGGAGAGAATATAATTTGATTAAAAGTTCATCAAATTATCCTGCATTACAACAATCTATATCAGGTATCTACTCAATTTCAAATAAATTATTTGTTGGCTCATTAATATTTGCAGGAGTTGTAGTTTCATTATTATTATTATTATGGATGAATGCCAGAAAGAAGGAAATAGCAGTATTACTATCATTAGGTATATCAAAATTAGAAATTTTTGGTCAATTCCTGATTGAGATGGTATTTATATCAATCCCCGCATATGTTGGCTCTTATTTCTTAGCTAGGTATACAGCTGAAAAGCTTGGGAATAATATATTGAATAAGGTTACTGGTGATATAGCTAAACAAATAGCCAGACAATCTGCATCTAGCCAATTAGGTGGTGGGGCAGAAGCTGAAGGATTTAACAAGACATTATCAAGTTTAGATATAAATGTATTACCTAAATTCATGTTTTATGTAGTTATATTTATGAGTTTAGTACTTCTTGTATCTTTGATTATTTCTTCATTCAATATATTAAGAAGGAATCCAAAAGAATTATTAATTGACAATAATTAAAATTTTTGGTGCTTTTTAGCACCAAAAATTTTTTTGCTTTTAAATATCCAATAATATGCTGTACAATATAAGCGAATAGGCTTAAGTGGAGGTATACATGAAAATATTAATTGTTGAAGATGATAATATGATAAGAGAGGGATTAAGTGAATATCTTTCAGAATTTGGATATACTGTTATTCAAGCTAAAGATGGAAGAGAAGCCTTGTCAGAATTTAATAGCGATATAAATTTGGTTATCTTAGACATACAGATACCTTTTATAAATGGTTTAGAAGTATTGAAAGAAATTAGAAAGAAAAGCAATTTACCAATTCTAATCTTGACTGCATTTAGTGATGAAGAATATAAAATTGATGCGTTTACTAATCTGGCAGATGGATATGTAGAAAAGCCATTTTCATTGCCGGTCTTAAAGGCTAGAATAGATTCTTTAATTAAGAAGAATTATGGACATTTAGAGAAGTTTGAATATAAGGATCTATCGGTTAATTTTAATAGCTATACAGCTAAAATAAATGGTGAAGAAATAGATGTAAATGCAAAAGAACTAGAAGTATTAAAATGTTTATTGGATAATAATGGACAAGTGTTAACAAGAATGCAAATTATTGATTATGTATGGAAAGATAGCGAAGAAATTCCTTATGATCGGGTAATAGATGTATATATAAAAGAACTTAGAAAAAAATTACAATTAGACTGTATAACTACTATAAGAAATGTAGGATATAAATTGGAGAGAAAATGAAAAAATTAAAGATATTTCCCAAAATGTTCATACAAATATTTTCTGTTCTTGGAATAATAATTATATTAGTTCATTCATTAGTTTTTTTTATCTTTCCTAAAACATATTTGGAGACGAGAAAAGAAAAGATTTATAATATTGCAAATGAAATTTCTAGTAATATGAATGGAAAAGAAATAAAATATATAGAACAAACTTTGGAACTTTATTCTAAGAGTAGTGAAATAAAAGCATTTATAAAAGAAGAAAACAATAAGAATGAAATACAAATCAAAGATAATATAAATGTTAATTTAGAAAGTGATAGTAATTCTCTGATAATTGAAGAAAGAGAAATAAAGCTTGATGATGGAAAAAAAATAAATCTACAATTTGTTTCTACAGCTGATATGCAAAAAGATGCGAAAAATTTAAGCCTTAAATTTTTACCATATTCATTATTAATATCAATTTTATTTTCTGCTATTATTTCTTTAATTTATGCAAAATCAATAAAAAATAATTTACAAGAAATAAAAATTGTTACTGATAAAATGATGAAACTGGATAAAAAAACGCGTTTAAAAGTTAGCTCTAATGATGAGGTTGGAGAATTAAAACAACAAATTAATGATTTGTATTCTACTTTATTAAGAACAATTGACGATTTGGAATTTAAAAATAAAGAAATTTTAAAATTAGAAAAGTTAAAATATGACTTTTTTAAAGGTGCATCCCATGAACTTAAAACTCCTCTTGCTAGTCTTAAAATAATACTGGAAAACATGAAATACAATATTGGAAAATATAAAGAAAGAGATATTTATATTAATGAATGTATTGAAATCGTTGATAGTTTAACAAAAAATATTTCTCAAATATTATCAGTTCATTCTATAGAAAATTTGAATAATGATGAAGAATATTTGAAAATAAATGATACATTAGAAGACATATTAAAAAAGTATGAAATATTAGCAAATCAAAAGAAAATAACTGTCAATAATTATATATTAGATGAGAATATTTATATAGGAAAAACAGCTTTAAAGATTATTCTATCTAATTTGATTAGTAATGCGGTAAAATATACTGATGTAAATGGGGTAATTAATATTGGGATAGTTAATGATTGGTTATATATAGAGAATTCATACGGTAACAATAAAATTTCGAATATGGATAAAATATTTGATGTTAAATTTGATTTAAATAAGGAAAATAGTAATGGATTAGGTTTATATATTGTAAGTAATATTCTGAATAATTACAATATGGAATATAAAGCATTGCAGGATGAAGAATTTTTTATCTTTAAAATTAAAATATTTTCTTAAACAACATATAATTTTGCAATAGTTATTGAAAAATAGAGACTTATTATTAGCTATAATGGTCTCATAAATTAAGACAGTTTTTCGGACAGATTTTAATGAATCTGATATACTTAAACCAGTATGAGAGAAAGGATATGCAGATATGCAGTCTGGTCATACTAGATCAGCAAAATCTGTTTTTACTAATATCCGCAAGGATTACAATTTATGATTTATTATATCGTGATTTCAGATTAGGCCGAGATAGACCTTCGTGGAATCTTCGAATACATTGCTTTTGAATTGCAGACACCAGAAAATGTAAGTGGTCAGCTTGATAGGCTTGAAGCATGTATTATGGATCTTGATCATATGCCTAAGAGATATCGACAATATGAATTGGAACCATGGAAAAGTCGAGGGTTGCGCGTAGCGCCGGTAGACAATTATCTTGTTCTATATATCCCTGATGATGATACACAAGTGGTTACGATTATCCGTGTTATGTATGGTGGACGAGATGTGGATACGCAATTAAACAGATTTATAAAAACAAAATAATTTGAAAGCATCAATCAGAAATGGTTGGTGCTTTTTTCATGTCTGGAGAAATCTGTTTTTTTTATGCCCATTTTTACGGAAGGAGGTATCGACCGTTGCTAACAGAATTATGGGTATTACTGTCAAGATTGGCGGAGATACCACCAAATTACAGACTGCCTTAAAGGGTGTAAACGGTCAGATTAAAAGCACACAGTATTGAATATGCAAAGGATAATATTACTTTTCATATTATGCATCCACCCCTTACACAAACAAAATCGGCTTCTCCATTACCGGTGCCTAATGAATTTAAGGCATCTCCAGAAAAAGTTGGTTATGGTCTTGCGAAACATATTAATTCAAAGAGATACATAATCTGCCATAGTTTCAATCAGAAAATCCAAACAATGGGGTGCTATGTATTCCCTATAAAAATGGGTACTTTACTTTCAAAAATGACAGCCAATGTAGAGAAGTAAATAATAGGATTATGTTGATAAAAAGTATGAAAAGAATAAATTCTAGTTTGTCAAAATGCCTCTGCGTAGCCATTTGTGCATAGCGATATACTCTTGCTGGTAGATAATGAGTCTTTAGACTCCAGCACTGGTAATGAGTCCTTATAGGGATAGAATAAACCACCGGCTAAGCAGCTCAATCTGATTTCTATCTGATTTTATAATTTTCCAATCTTTCCACCTTCAAACATGCTATACCCTGTAGGATTCTTTCTAAATTCAGAAGGTGTGATTCCAAGGCATTTTGTAAATTGCCGGTTGAAGTAAGAACTATACTTAAAACCACATTGGGTTGCAATATCGTCAATTTTGAGATTGGTGTTAGATAGCA
>CAJMOW010000088.1 GCA_905215145.1 uncultured bacterium
ATTCAATTTACGTGATATAGTTTCATTCTTAGCCTTATAATCATCCAGCTGCTGAACAGCGTTGTTATACATGGTTTTAAGCTGTTCATTTTCATCCTTAAGCTGCTCTATCTGTTTTTCTACATTAGCTGAATATGTCTTATAAGCATTAAGAGCTGTTCTAAGATTGATAATAGTTGTATTTCTTTCCTTATTAATATTAATTGCTTCTGTTGTTAATTTGATTAAATCCTGAAACAATGTATCATCTGATATGTTATTTTCTTCATCCTTGTCAAAATCGTGTCTTACTCCTAAAAGCTGCTCAATAAATGCAGTTATATAAGGCTTATGTTCTTCATTCAAAAGTTCAACTTCTTCATTTTTTTCGTTTTCATCCTTATTTTCATCACATGAACTATTATCTAAATTGCTTTTTTCAGATTGTGCCGATTCTGTTTGAACAGCTGCATCTGCATCATCACTAGCTTTTGACGTTTCACGTGAAGCACTTGAAGTTTCGTTTTCTTTTTCATTTGACCATTCCTTATAATGACTTCGTTTTTCCTCTAATTCAAGCTCATCAGAAGATGTATTAATATATTCTTTCATATATTCTGGATCTATATGTTCAAAATAAGCTATACTAATTTCTCTTTTAGCACTTACATTATCAGCATTATCAAAATACAGTTTATACCAGGCTGTATTAGCATTAGTTTTAATAAACTCTTTTATTAAGTCATCAAACATCAGTTCATGTTCTGATAAATATTCTAATGTTGCCTTTTCAACGCCTGTTGCAGTTATTAAATTAGCAATGTCATGACTATAATTTGTTATCTTATCAAGCATTGCTTTTAATTCAGGAGTATCATAAATTTCTTTTCCAGTAATCATTTCAAAATTCCTTTCTGTATATAAAATCTCATTGATTAAATCGTATAACAATTTGCTTTTTATTTCTTAACAATCATCACTTTATTTTCACTATTTTTTGGCAGTATTGCAAAATATAATAATTATATTTTTAGTAAGTGTTTAATCAAAATGTATGTTAAAAGTAAAAGATTGTAACAATAATATCACTATTATGATGTGTGTCATAATGACACACATGCATTACAATTAAAGAAAAATAGAGTTGTTAATAAATGTTTTAAATTAATAAAATATTATGCATTTTTAATTGTAAAATATTGACATTTAACATTTTCATAGTAATATATACATATAAAGTAAGTGCACTTACTTAATGGGAAGGAGTTTACTATGAGTAGCTATTCAGATTATTTAAAAGAAAGAAAATCAAAAGATCTTAAGTGTTTTTTTGGTGAAGATATTAAGATGATTAGTAATAAGTATTTTAAATTTACACACGTAATTGATAATGACAGCATTATTTTAATAACTAATAATATAAAAATAATAAAAGGTAATTATGTTTTGCTTGTTGATAACAATAAGGGAGTTTATCTTAAAGATTGGCAAGTAAGACCAGTACATAATTTTTATAATGGTATGAGTGCTTATGCAGTTAAATTGAACAGAGAATATTTTAAGCCTTATACATTTAAATTCAATTTTGAAGATATGGCTTTTGAAGAAGAACAATCTTTTGATTGTTTATTAGATATTGCAAAAACACAAATTGATGCAGTTGCATTAGGTTGTTAAAAATCATTATTAAAATCAAATAAATTTAATATGTGTCATTATGACACATATTAAATATCAGCAAACGTCAAAATATAGTAAATAAACAAGAGTTTCAATAGGAAGAGGAGAAGTGATATGGCAAAGTATTATGGAGATATTCCCTGTATAAAGATAGGGGATAAAATTCATATAACTGTAAATGCAACATCGTGTTTGTGTGGAAAGAAATACACTTATGGCAAACCAACAAGCCGAAATGATTTATCTTCATCAAATATTATATGGAGAGAGTTAGAGGCTGTTTCCTGTGATGTTTGTAAGAAAAAATACAGGCAATGAAACGATGATTTCAGAATTGGAGGAAATTATGGTTGAAATAAAAGTACTGAACTATTCAGTTGTAATAAAAGGGAAATCCTTTGAAGAGTGCAAAGCAGAATATGATTAAAAAATGGAGAAATTTATATGGTATATGTAATATGGAATGATGATAAAAACAATGATACTAAGAATAATGAACCTAATGTAGAGATTTTTCTTACTTGGAGAGAAGCAGAAAGATTTTGTAATGAAAATAATTTAGACATAGAAAATACTTGTTCTGAAATGGATTTATAATGAATCAAAAATTTTAAATATGTTGAAAGGAAAAATATGTCAGAAGAAATTAAGGCACTTGAAAATGTTATTAATGAAATTGTAAAAATAAGAGAGAAATATAAAATTAAAGCAAAGAAAGAACGTGCAAAAATTAATGATATATATATAACTATTGAAGGTGAAAAATGTTACAGTGAAGATGATATTAACAGCTGGTATGCTGCTGATTATATTACATGTAAGGAGTGTGACAAATATATTGATAAGCTGAATAAGAAAAAGGAGAAAGCAGGGCAGCATGGCAATCTTACAAATAGTGAAAAAGTTGTTAAAATATTCACTAATATAACTGATAATCTGTATGAAGAGATCGCCAGCTTGAGATATCTGGAAGAACAGGAAATTAAAAAACAGGAGCGTTGGAAGATAGCTCAGGAGCAGGGCTGTTCTTATGCGGAATGGTTGAACCAGGAAGAAATAAGCAGACAGTCCGAGGAATATGAAAAAATAATAGGAATAAAAAATAAGTAAATTATATTGTTAAGTAAAAAGAGGTAAAAAAAAAGACAAAGTGATCAAGAGAAGTTTTTTTCATTTTCTACTTCAGATGTTTCAAGTTCCCATGATTTTTCTATGCCATTAAAATGATATCCTCTAGCCTTTAATTGATCTTTAATATCAAAACAATTTCTTACTCTTACAATAAGTACATCTTTTTTATATGCTATCGTAACAGGCTCATAATCCTCAATCATTTTTCTAACCTTTTTACTATCACTAGCATCCGCTGTAGCTGCAAAAAATTGTTCTTTTGAAAATAGCCCCATATTAAGACCAGTTTTCAAAAGATGTTCAAATATAGTATAGAATTCTTTGCTATGATCACTGGTGCCACGATTGCAATTATCAATATGATGCGTTAATTCATGAATAGTTGTAACTATAATAGATGCATCATCTCTATATGTATTAAAAATTCTAATATGATGCGTTTTTATATCATAATCACCATGAAAAGATTTTTTATTTTGTTCACTTACTTCAATATAAAATTTTTTATATAAATCCTTTTTAGGATTATTATCATCATATGCATAATCTACTAAATCACATAAAATATTTTTTACTTGTAACATTATTTATTTTCTACCTCTCTTTATTTTCTCTGAATTTTTTCTAAAACATTTTTATTTGAATCATACGAAGTTGGAATTTTATTAAACTTGTCTTGCGAATATTCTGGATCTTCAATATAATAACTATCTTTGATATCAGATATAAGAGACAACTTATTTTGAGATTCTTTAAGTCTCTTATTAATATCCTTTAATTTATATTTTAATGTCTCCTGGAATTTCATAACATCATTTTCAGAAAAGCCAAGCTTTTTAAGTGTATCTTTGCATTTTATATATTCATCATATTCCTTCTTATATATAGTAGCTCCAAAAACATATTGATAATACTTATCCTCATTTTTTTTGAGCTTATTGTATGTATCAAGCATATGTTTGTATGGTTTTCTATTAACATATAACTGCTTCTTTTCTTCTTTAATAATATTTACTTCATCAACAATAGAATTATAATAACCTTTAATTGCATCTGAATCAGTTAAATTATTATCTTTTATAAGATCTATTTGATTTGAAATATCTTGAATCTTTTTTAAAGCTTTTTTAATTTCCTGATAATTAGGATAGTAATCTTTAGGTTTTATTCCTGATTTATATAATCTATAATACTGTCTCTTTTCAAAATCAGTTAATTGTCTTTTTGACTTTCTCCAATACATAAAAGGAATTATATATCTAACGTTAACCTCAATAGGAATAATAGGAAGTGGCTTATTTTTCATTTCAATTCTTTTTTCAATATTTTGAATTGAATATTCAGAACCCAAACTATAATTACGTATAGCCTTAGATAAGCCACGTCCAGAAACTGCAAAATATTCCTCATTCCTTTTCTTTGAAAAACCACGCCTTGTAATTTTATATCCTATATTCTGTACATAATCATAGAATTCCTGAATTGTTTTAGTTTCAATGATAGCTTCATCAAAATCAGCTGCAACCATATCACTATTTTTAAATTCAGTTTTTTTATCATTATAATAATTATTACGTCTATGAGTTTTACCTGATGAAGAAGTTTGTGATATAGGTTTCTTTCTTTTTTTCTTTTTACGTTCTTCTTCTACTTCTTCCCATTTTACACCACTTGATTCAAACAAGGTCATAAAACCATGTTTTTTACAAATTGAATCAACAAGTGGACCAATAATTTTAGAAACTTCTCCATCTGGACATTGATATTTTAAGCCTGTTTGCTGATTTACAGAATTGAAAATAATATGAACATGTGTATGAGCTTTATCTGTGTGAGTTGCTAATACAGCTTCATATCCTGGTAAATATGTTTCACAAAATTCTTTTGTTATTTGGAGTGCATCTTCATAACTTATTTTTTCTTCAGAAGACCAAGAAAGTTCACAATGATATGCTAATCTATCCCTCTTGTTATCAGAAGTCTTCCCATAAAATTCTTTTGTTTCAATCATATCTTTAAGAGCATTGTCCAATGTGCAATTTAAGGAATCATTATATCTACCACCAAGAGTTTTTTCTTTATCTGTAATGTAATTAATGCATCGAGCAAGACTACCATACCTATTATTTTTAGTTGGATGAATTATACTTAAGAATCTAAATATAGCCATATATAATATCCTCACTTATTATTAGTTTCTGAATCACTAGACTGTCCATTTTGAAAAAGCTCCATCAACTTATTCAAGAGTGCAAACAATTTTTTCTTTTCAAATTCATTATAAAATTCTGAATTGAAATTATGAACTATCTGATTTACATTTTTACCAATAGCATTAACTTCATATACTAACTGCTTTCTTAGCAAAAAACTCTCCTTACTTTCAATCGTAAATTTTTCTCCTTCAAGTGAAGATTTTATAATTTTTCTGCAAACCTCAGACTTACTAATACCATATACCTCTTTCATATGATCTAAGTAATCATTTAATTCAGGAGTAATTCTAATAGATATAGTATCCGTTTTATCACCTGTTTTTTCACTCATATTTATACATTACTCCCCTTTCATTAATTATCTAATTTTACTCTTAACATCTGAATATGAATTAATACATTTCTGTAAAGCTATTGCTTTATCAGTCTGAACATAAGCTGCATCCATTTGCTGTTCTTTATTGGTTAACACACACACATCCTGTAAATTCTTACAATACTCAGAAATTGAACTAATTGAAGAATCTAACCTCTGCTTTGCATCTACTAACTTCTTATAATTAGTTTTACAAGCTAAATCAATCAATGCATCTGTAGTAATCAATGATTCATGGAAACCTTCCTGATCATAAGATGTTAAATATAAATTATTATCTTTAATACACAAACCGAAGCCTTCTTGATGGATCTGCTCAACAATCATATCACTCTGCTTTTCTGACATAGCTATTTTTATCTTATTATCTGTAATAAACTCTCTCAATTCTCTTCCAGTAAAATTTTCATTCATATTATTATTTATCTTCCTTTCTAAATGTTATATATCAATGATTTTACTAGCTTTTTCCAATGAAATGTCTTTATAAATGCAAGAACTTATATTAATTTATGGCAAAGTTGCAATCCTGTTATATTAACTTATATGTACTAATATTATATATCCCGATATCATTAAG
>CAJMOW010000089.1 GCA_905215145.1 uncultured bacterium
GCATATCTATTTCTACCAGGAATAACACCAGTTGTAGGTCCTGAATTATACTTAAAGGTCTTGCTTCCGAATACATTTACTTGGGAAACTTCTTCTGGAGTGGCTGTAAACAAAGGAATAGCTTATGCTGGAGATACATGTAATATATATGTGTTCGAAAATAGCAGATATAGGTTAGTTAGATCCTTTACATTACAAACTGGAGAACAAACTGTTATTATATAAAGATTAACATAAGTTAGATAAGAGTAATAGCGAATTCCTTACTTTAGGGGTTCGCTATTATCATTGTTAGAATAACACCAACTCCTGCACCATAAAACTAGTGATTTATGTTTGGACAACCATTCGGTAGCAATTATGCCGATTTACAGAACCAATACATGCAACAATTACAAGCTATGCAACAAGCACAGCAAGCACAACAGAAGACCCAGCCTATCTTAGATGAAATAAACAGAGAGGTTGGGTCTCTGTCTTTAGACGAACAGAAAGTTCTAGCAACTATGCAAGAATACCAAATGGCTAAAAGTACTTACGAAGCAGGGTTCATGGCATTTCTAGGTAATAAATTTAGTCAAGAATATGTTGCATCTCCAGATGGTAAAATAGCTGCTGATAACTTATTAGCTACTATTAGAAAGAGCAAAGAGCATATACATGCTCAGCTTAAAGCTAAGGAAGATAAAGTAAATACATTATTAGAACTAGTTGAACAAGATCCTGAAATTAAGAAGAGATTAGACGAAGTAATGTTAAATAAGAATAAGTAATGAGTGATAAAGAAATTTTATTTCAGGCATTTAACAAGTATGCTAAAGATTTAGCTTCTAATTTATTTCATTTAAACAGTGTAGCTAGTCAAGCGGTAATTACGTATGTAGTTAAGAATATGGAAGATAAATATGGTAAATATTTAGAGATATTTACTGATGTAAACGGCAATATTAATGTAGATTTGTTAGGTAACGCAGCTAAAGCAGAAATGAAAGATAAATACCCAGATGGATACGTTACTAATATATTTGGTAAGCCAGTTAAGTTTAATGATGAGGATATAACTCAATTACTTAATCTATTTAAACAATTTAAACAAAATAAATAAATCTAATTCGAGCCATGATTAAATTACAATTAAAGCGCATATTCAAAGGAAGTACTTATACAATAGGTAAATTATATGTAAATGGAGAGTACTTCTGTGATACTTTAGAAGATACTGATAGAGGATTAACATCTGAAATGCCTATTAGTAAAATAAAAGATATTAAAATATATGGTAAGACTGCAATCCCTACCGGAACATACAAGATAGTTATGAATGTGGTAAGCGAAACATTTAAGAACAGATCTTGGGCTAAGCCTTATGGAGGTAAACTTCCTAGATTAGTAAATGTTCCTGGTTATGAAGGAGTTCTTATTCATGTAGGTAATACTGCTGACGATACATCTGGATGCTTATTAGTTGGAAGAAATAAAGTTGTTGGAAAGGTTACTGAAAGTACTGCTACGTTTGTGGAATTAATGAACATATTAAGAGATGATTCTAATATAGAGATAACAATAGAGTAAATATGGAAACTTTGTTTGGAAGGACTTATGATCATATAGGAAGTACCGACTCCGATTTTATTATTAAAACTAGAGGCCAAGTTAAGATCCAATGGGGTAAAGTGTTTATTGATCTTATAAAAGATGGTAAGATAAACGTCAACTCTGATATATTTAATATAGTAGATACTGTAAGTGATGTAAAAGGAGCTAATGGAATTTACTATGTAAAAGAAGATGGCTCAGTATATATTCTTATTGACGGCAATGTAATAAATATTGCTGGGGAATTAGGAACTACTTATGTTTCTTTTAAGGGACCTCAAGAGACTACTGGAGACGAGAAGTATACAGCCTTAGCAAATATAGGATTCATATATAAGACCTTAAAAGAGGCACAAGCTTCAGGTATTCCTAATAGTATGTTGTATGTAGAAGAAACTGGGTTGTTATATTATATAAGGAATGGAGAGCTAATAGAATTTACTACTAGTATTCCTAATCCATATACTGAACAATTTGTAGTTAGTAAGGTAGATCAATCTTCTGAAGGAGCTATAGTCGTACAAGGGTCAGGTAAAGAGAATAGCCTAATTGTAGGTAATATGTATCTTTACCAGAATGAACAAAGATCTATAATTTACAGTCCTAATAATATAGTTTTAAATGCCGGAAATACTGATATAGTAGAAGTAACACCCCAAGAAATGAAAGTTAACTATCCTGCTAATTTTAAGAGGGAAGTTACTTCTAACATGTTTATGTCTCCTGGAGCTACTGAGAAACTTGGATTTAGACTTTACTTAGAAAGAGGTGAGTCTACCCTAGAGGTTGATAATATAGTAGTTAGGAAGGGAATTCCTGGATATATAGAAACTACTCATAAGGAATTATTACAGTTAATAGAAGATAGGGGTTTAGGACTTTTACAGAAATACTGTATTATGGATTTCCAGAACGAATGGGAGTTAACTACCGAAGATGATACAATTGAAAATGAGGGTGAAGTAGAGGATGAAGATTCTGACGATTCTAAGGAATCAACTGAGGCATATAATACAAGACCGATAATAGTTACAGCCGCAGGACCTGACAGCATTACTAGGACTGGTTATTTCAGAGATAAGCCCGAATGGATTATAGAGTACGATATTAACTATCAAGATAGAATATTAGTTCCTACTATGGATGAGAACGGAGCTATAACAAGGACTCCAGTAGAAGCTAAGGGAAGAATTACCAAACTTACAGATGAAAACGGAAATAGCTGTAATTATGATTTTAAACATCTGACATTCTTAATAAATGATAATCTATATTATACTTTCGGAGGAACTACTGATTTAAGTTCTACAGATTCATTTAAGAATGTTAGATTAAATTTAACTAATCCAGCTAGATATGGTAATAATGGTATTGATTCTATAAGCGTAAATAAAGGTAATAATATAGTTCTTAGCGGAACTTATAATAATGTACAGTTAGGTACTATAAACAATTCATTTACTTTCGATGGTACTATGAGTAATGTTAAAGTCATAGGATCATTATCTAATGTAATATTTGATAAGAATTCCGGATCTACAGTAGTTAATAATTGTATGATAGACAACTTATCAGGGATTACATTCAGAGGTCCTCTAGAGTATTGTACATTTCATAATACATTATCTGGATATGATTTTACTAAGGAGAAATATCCATTACTATATGACAGCTCTAAAGTTAAGGATATATATTTAAACAACTCTAAAGTAAACATAATCTGTATTCCGGATATAGTATTCCCGGGAATGATAGTAATGTATAATGGGCAGGCTCCTATACCAACTGGCTGGCATATCTGCGATGGAACTGGAGGTACTCCCAATTTAGTAGGAAGCTTTATTAAGGCTGGCATATCTGCTGGAGAAACTGGAGGTAAGGAAGAGATTGAACTAAAGATAGAGAATCTGCCTCCACATACTCATAAGTTCTCACAATCTTCAGTAACAACCTCTGAAAGTGGGGAACATTCTCACATATATAGAGCACCAGTACCAGGTGATAGTGATAATGCTAACGATAGAACAGTACAAAGAAGTTCTACAGATGCGTTAACTTCTCCAGCCGGAAATCATACACACACAATAGACTTATCTTCAGCTGCGCTTGAGGAAGTAGGAGAGGGAGTTCCATTAAAATGGGAACCAAAGTATTATTCGTTAATATTTATTATGAAAGTAGATGCTATGTAATATATATTACAAATAAAAGTATGCAATAAGTTAGTAATTAAGATAAATTACCAATCAGTTTTAAGGTTCAAAATTTATGCTTAAATTTGCAAATAACTTTAAAGGGAATTAATATGGAAATGGAATTAGCGGAATTAGGATTTGACGACGAAGACATCTTAGGTGAAGAAGGTCAAGTACATACTGGAGACCCAGATGATGATGTCAAACGATGGATGGAAGGAGATGTGCCAGAAGGTGATTATCTGGACAATAACTCCGATAACAATCCTGATAATAATCCAGACGAAGAAGACGACTTACTTACTAGTGTACTAAAAGCCAAAGGAATTAATCCAGAAGCTATTAAGGTACGTAATGACGAGGGGGAGATTGAAGAAATACCTTTCACTAGTCTTACTAAGGAGGAACAATTAGATTTACTCAATTACAGTCCAGCCGAGGACGAATACGGTCTAGAACCTGAAGAGATAAATCTAATTAACGAACTCAGACAGAATAATCTAAGTGTACAAGATTATTTAGAGGCTCACAGACAACAAGCTATCCAAGACTATCTCGATGGATTAGAAGAACAGCCGCAGTATCAAGTAGATGATTTGTCAGATGAACAACTATTCTTAGCAGATTTGAAAGCAAACGTCCCAGACCTCACAGACGAAGAAGCTCAAGCCCAGTTGGATTTAGAGAAACAGAATGAAGCTCTGTTTACTAAGAAGATGGCGGGCCTTCGTAATGTCTATAAAGAAAGAGAGGATGCTCTTATTCAGCAGACTCAGCAAGACTACGAAGAGAAACAAAGACAAGCTGATGAAGCTTATGAGAACTCTATTTTAGAGGCTATTCGTGATAATGAGACTATAGATTTCGGGGAGTCTGAACTTACCCTATCAGAGGACGATATGAATGAAATTGCTTCCTTTATCTTAGATTCAGATGCTGCTGGAGTCAGATATCTTGCTAGGGCTATACAGGACCCACAAATGCTAGTACAAATGGCATGGTTTGCCCTTAAAGGACCTGAAGCATTACGTCAGATTTCAGAATATTATAAACATCAGATAACTGAGCAATCTCGTACCAATTATAAGAAAGGGTATGAAGATGCTAAGGCTGGTAGAACCTCTAATCCTACTAAGACTGTAGTTAAGCGTCCAGAACCTAGGACGGTACCTACTAAAGGAATGAATATTAACGATTTAGATTAAATCTAATTAAATAACTATGATAGTAGCAAATTTCGTAACCAATCGCGCCACTATGGGCGACACTAGAACTTATGAGGATTTCTATAAGTTCCTAGGCACTAAACCAACTAGACTTGGTGTAGTATCAAGACTCTACCCAGAGTTAACTGCCTCCTACTTAACTGAATCTTTGAGAAATATCTTCTACATGGATTCTAAATCAAATAATAAGTACAGAAGCATTGATAGCATGTACTTTGAATGGGAAGTAGAAACCAATTACATTAAGAGAGTTGAGTTCGCAGATGTACCAACTGAAACTGGAGAGAACGGAACTGAGATTGTAATGGCTTTCAAAGAGAACTATTACCAGAAGTACGATATCTTCAAGATTGACAAAACAATGCAGCAATGCTTCGTTACTCAGAGACCAGTTCGTAAAGCCGATAATTACTGGGAAGTAACTGTTAGATTGATTGATAATGATTATTCAAGTGTTCTTGATCTTAGCGGTTGCCAAATTGGTGATACTACAAGATTCCAATCCAATGCTATGCCTGAAGCACATGAAGAAGGATATGTAAAATATCAATCTAATATTGAACGTCATAGAGGATATATTACTACTCACAGATGTGATGATAGTTATACTGCTCTATATGCTGCTCAAGAAGATGTTCTTATTAAGATTGGAGAAGGTAAGGATAAGGGAAGTATGTCTGAAACCATGTATAGAATGGATAAGACCCAATCCAACTTGCTGAAGAACTTCTTGTATGTAAGAAATAATGGTCTGCTGTTCAATAAGACTAATGTTGATAAGAATGGTAAACCGACACTGTTCGATCCAGATACTGGTCGT
>CAJMOW010000090.1 GCA_905215145.1 uncultured bacterium
GATTTATATAATTGCTCAAATGAATATTTAAACACGTTAAATAAAACTTTTACATATAAAGAACAATTTTTTATAGATAAACTTATTCATAACTTGAACGATATAATAACAACTATAAAAAAACAATATAAATATACAACATTAAAAGATGCATTATATGAGAAAAAAATATATGTTGATAAATCTAATACCATGAAAATAACCTTTATGGGAATAGTAGATAAAATACTTTATGAAAAATCAAATGATAAAACATATGCAGTTATTATAGATTATAAAACGGGTACTCCGGATACATCATTAGATAAAATTAATTATGGAATTAATATGCAGTTACCTATATATTTATATTTAATAAACAAAGAATTTAAAAATACAGAGGTAATAGGATTATATTATCAAAAACTATTACATAAAAAACCAAATATAAATGATAAAGAACCTTTAGAAAACTTAAAATTAATAGGATACACAATAGATTCAGAAGAATTAATAAGCAAAATAGATTCATCATATGAAGATAGCACAGTTATAAAAGGTATGAAAAAAGGTAAAAACGGATTTTATGCATATACAAAATTATTAAATAACAAAAAAATAAATGAGATGCTTGAACTTGTAGAACAAAAAATAGATGAGGCAATAAATAGTATAACAAATGCAGATTTTGAAATTAATCCAAAAAAATCAGATAAATTTTCTTCATGTGATAAATGTATTTATAATGAAATATGTTATAGAAATGAAAAAGATTTTGTTTATTTAAAAGAAGGTGAAAAAAATGCCTAGTTGGACAAAAGAACAAAAAGATGCAATAAATAAAGATGGCACAAATATTATAGTAAGTGCAGGCGCAGGAAGTGGAAAAACAGCTGTACTAACTCAACGTGTTATAACTAAATTATCAAAAGGAATAAATATAGATGAACTTCTTATTTTAACTTTTACTAATTTAGCAGCTCGTGAAATGAAAGATAGAATAAAAAAAGCTCTTTTAAGTATAGATGATAAAAAAAACTTAGAAAAAATAGATTCTAGTTATATAACAACATTTGATAGCTATGCACTTTCAATTGTAAAAAAATATCATTATCTACTTAATATAAATAAATCAATTTCTATAGTTGATTCAAATATAATAAGAATAAAAGAAAGAGAAATAATAGATGAAATTTTTGAAAACTTATATAAAAATAAAAATGAAAAATTTCTTAAATTAATAAATGATTTTTGTACTAAAGATGATTCAGAAATAAAAAACGCAATACTTAACATAAATAATAAATTAAACTTAAAAATTGACAAAAAAGAGTATTTAAAATCATACATAAGTACAAAATACTCAGAGGAAAACATTAACAAAGATATAAATGATTTTTTAAGTATAATTTTTAAAAAAATTACCTTTATATCAGACGATTTAAATAAAATAAGTTACATGGATTATAATAAATTTTATTTAGATTTAGAAAATGTGTTAAATCCAATTATAAATAGTAAAGATTATGACAATCTAGTGTCAACACTAAATGTTAGACTTCCAAATGCACCAAAAAATAGTGATGAACAATTAAAAAAAATAAAAGAAAATATTTCAAATACAATTAAAGAAATAAAATCGATTTGTATATATGACTCATTAGATGAAATAAAAAATTCAATTTTATTGACAAAAAATTATGCAGAAATAATTATTGAGATAATTGAAGAAATAGATGAACAAATTAAAAATTATAAAAACATCATTTGCGCATATGAATTTACAGATATCGCACTTATGGCTTGTAACATAATGAAAAAATATGATTATGTTAGAGAAGAGGTAAAAAACTCATTTAAAGAAATATTGATAGATGAATATCAAGATACAAATGATCTACAAGAAGAATTTATAAGTTTAATATCAAATAATAATGTTTATATGGTTGGAGATATCAAACAATCTATTTATAGATTTAGAAATGCAAATCCATATTTATTTAAATCAAAGTATGATCTATATAATGAAAATAAAAATGGAATTAAAATAGACTTGAATAAAAATTTCCGTTCTAGAAAACAAGTACTTTATAATATAAATGAAATTTTTGAAGAAATAATGAATGATGACATAGGCGGAGCAGATTATAATAATGGACATGCTATGGTATTTGGAAATAATTCATATAAAGAATTAGATTATAATACAGATTTAGATATATTTACATATGATGCAGATGATAAAGAATATTCAAAAGAAGAAAAAGAAATATTTTTTATAGCTAATGATATAAAAAATAAAATAAAAAATAACTATAAAGTTACAGAAAAATCAACATTTGAACTTAGAAACATTGAATATAAAGATTTTGTTATATTAGTAGATAGATCAACAAGTTTTGATTTATACAAAAAAATATTTGAATACATGGAAATTCCACTTACTTTAGTAAGAGATGAAATAGTTACTAAAAATATAATAATTATACTTATAAGAAATATATTAAATTTAATAGTTAAAACCAAAAATAAACAATTTGATAACGAATTTAAATATTTATTTATGAGTATCTCTAGAAGTTTTTTAATAGAAGAAACAGATGAAAATATTTTTAAATATTTGAACAACAATATTCAAGAAAGTGAAGTAATGAAAAAGATTAATTCGCTTTTAGATATAGATGATATTACTTCTGAAATCTTAATAGATAAAATTATAGAAGAATTTAATTTTTATGAAAAAGCTGAAAAAGTTGGGGATATAGTTGCACTTCAAGTAGTAATCGAATATATTAATAATTTGTGTGTTTCAACATCTCGTATGGGTTATGATATATATGATTTTATTAAATTTTTAAATAGTCTAAAAGATTATAACTTTGAAATAAAATATAAAACTAACATAGAAAGCTCTAATAGTGTTAAAATAATGACTATTCATAAATCAAAAGGATTAGAATTTCCAGTATGCTATTATTCAATGATTTATAAAAAATTTAATATAAGTGATTTAAAAGAAAAAATATTATATGACAATCAATATGGAATTATATTACCTTATTATAATGAAGGTATAGGAGAAACAATATATAAGACAATGCTTAAACAAAGATATATAAAAGAAGAAATTTCAGAACAAATTAGACTTTTATATGTTGCACTAACAAGGGCAAGAGAAAAAATGATTATAGTATCTCCATATTTTAATAATGATAGTAAACTAGATGAATCATTAAAACTAAAATATAGATCATTTTATGACATACTGAATTCTATAGATTATGTTTTAGAAAAATATATAAACAAAATAGATTTTTCAGATATTGTAATTAATAAAGATTACAAATTTATAAAACAAAAGAATATTTTATTAAATGATAGTAATGAAACTTTAAATGTTAATGAAATAAATATAGAAAAAGACATAGTAGAAAAAAATACTTTTTCTAAAAAAAGCAAAATATTAATTACAAAAGAACAATACTATAACATGGAGTATGGTAAGAAAATCCATAAATTATTTGAAATGTTAGATCTAAAAAATATAGATTATTCTCTGCTAAATAATATAGAAAAGAAAACAGTTATGAATTTTATTTCAAATCCTATATTTGATAATATAAATAATTCAAAAATATTTAAAGAGTATGAATTTGAATATGAAGATAATCATATTTTATATAAAGGAATTATTGATTTAATGTTAGTATATGAAAACTATATAGATATAATAGACTATAAATTATCAAATATTGATGATGAAAAATATATTGATCAATTAAATGGCTATAAAAAATATATAGAAATGATATCAAATAAAAAAGTAAATATTTATTTATATTCAATATTAAAACAGGAATTTAAGAAAATTAATTAATACTTGTTTTAATTATTTATAGCTTGCTCAATTTGACAGTAATCACATAAAATGGTAAAATCATATCTATCACGTGATGAGGTGAATTTTTTGAAAACGAAAGAATTTGGTGTTTTAGTAGTTCTATTAATACTTATTGGAACTAATATAACATACTTAAAATATAGTGATGAAAAAGTGGTTGCTAGTGGTTATGTAGTATGCGAAAACAAAGCAGAATCAATGGATTCTACAAAAATTGTATATGATAATATGACATTGGATGAACTTGCTGAAAAGCTTGATAAATCCCTTAATTCTGATGTAAAAGGACAAGGTTATATTTTCGCAAAATATTCAATTGAAACAGGAATTGACCCATACTTAGCTGTTGCAGTAATGTTACAAGAAACAGGTTGTAAATGGAACTGCAGTTATTTAGCTTCTAAATGTAACAATTATGGTGGACAAAAAGGAGCACCTGGTTGTAATGGTGGTTCATATAAAAAATTTGATACACAAGAAGAAGGAATAAAAAGTTACATAACTAATTTGTATGATAACTATATATCTAAAGGATTAACTACACCAGAACAAATAAATAAAAGGTATGCATCAGATCCAAATTGGTCAAAAAAAATTAATAGATATATTAATGAAATAAAATCAAAATAAAGTGATTAAATTCACTTTTTTTTATTTATAATTGGAAAAATGTGATAAATTTATAAAAAAATGTCGGAATTTTGTGATAAAATTGCTTTTTTATGTTGGAATTTTGTGATTATAAATAATATTTTAATTAATAATGAAATTTAAACAAAAATATAGTATAATTAATAATGATTTTATGGCATATGGTGGTGAATTAAATGGAAAACAAAGTAATATTAGTAACAGGTGCAGCAAAAGGTATAGGTGCGGAAATAGTAAAAACATTTGCGCAAAATAAATATGATGTAATAATAAATTATAATAAAAGTGAAGAAAATGCTTTCAAATTAGAAAAATTAATTAAAAATAATTACAATGTTGGAGTTATGCTTGTAAAAGCTGATTTGACAAATGAATCAGAAATAGTTGATATGTACAACAAGGTAATTAAAAAATATAAAAAAATAGATATTATTGTAAATAATGCTGCTTTAGCTATTGATAATTATTTAATTGATAAAACAAAAGAAGAATTTATGAAAGTTTTAGATACAAATGTTGTCGCACCATTTTTAATAACAAAAATATTTAGAAATGATGTTAAAACAGTTATAAACATTTCATCAACAGATGCAGTTGATACCTATAATGAGCTAAGCATTGACTACTGTGCATCAAAATCAGCTTTAAATTCAGTTACTAAAACGCTTTCTTTAGCTATTCCTAATATAACTATAGTTTCTCTTATGCTACCTTGGGTAAATACAGAAGCAATAAAGGAAATGGATCCAATTTATTTAGAAAATGAATTAAAAAGAACAGGTCAAAAAAGATTAATTGAACCAAACGAGGTTGCAGAGAAAATATATGATTTAGTAACAAAAAATAATATAAAAACTGGAGCAATAATTAATTGGGGTGAAATATATGAATAATTTAGATGAGATAATTAAAAAATCCGAAAAAGAATTAGAAGAAGAATATAAAAAAATAGATAAAATTTGTGAATTTAACAGTAACAAAGTATTAAATGCATTTAAAAAAAATAAAGTTTCTGAAACACATTTTTCGCAAACAACAGGTTATGGATATGGTGATACAGGAAGAGATACTTTAGAAAATGTATATAGTGATATATTTAAATCAGAAGATTCATTAGTAAGATCACAAATTATATCTGGAAGTCATGCACTAACTGTAACACTATTTGGTCTTTTAAGACCAGGCGATACAATGTTAAGTATAACAGGTAAACCATATGATACTTTGGATGAAGTAATAGGGATAAAAGAAA
>CAJMOW010000091.1 GCA_905215145.1 uncultured bacterium
GGAATGTAAATAATCTAAATGATAGTAAAGGTTGAATGGTTAGTATTGTACCAAATGAGAACGAAAAGGATGGAAGTAGGGTTTAAGAATCCCTAGATGAGATTAAATGGAAATGGAGGTGAAACAGATTATAAATTATGTATTATGTTGAAAGACATAATATGAAATAATATTAATCTGGTTGATCCTGCCAGTAGTCATACGCTCGTCTCAAAGATTAAGCCATGCATGTGTAAGTATAAATATTTAACTTTGAAACTGCGAATGGCTCATTATATCAGTTATAGTTTATTTGATGAAAAGTACTACTTGGATAACCGTAGTAATTCTAGAGCTAATACATGATAAAATCCTCGACTTTGAAGAGGTGTATTTATTAGAATGAAACCAATAGACTTCGGTCTGTTTGTGAGTAATAATAACTAATCGTATCGCATGCTTAGGTAGCGATATGTCTTTCAAGTTTCTGCCCTATCAGCTTTGGATGGTAGTGTATTGGACTACCATGGCAGTAACGGGTAACGAAGAATTTGGGTTCGATTTCGGAGAGGGAGCCTGAGAGATGGCTACCACATCCAAGGAAGGCAGCAGGCGCGTAAATTACCCAATCCTGACATAGGGAGGTAGTGACAATAAATCACAATGCGGAACTATTAGTTTTGCAATTGGATTGAGAACAATGTACAAATGTTATCGATAAACAATTGGAGGGCAAGTCTGGTGCCAGCAGCCGCGGTAATTCCAGCTCCAATAGCGTATTAACGTTGTTGCAGTTAAAAAGCTCGTAGTTGAATTGAAGTGAACTTGGGTTGATGTGATCTTCGGATGACATGAATCAAAGTTGACTCTTTCCAAAGTCAATACATTGGTATTCATTTATCTTTGTATTGTGTTTGGTCATTTACTGTGAGAAAATTAGAGTGTTCAAAGCAGACGTTTGTTTGAATACATTAGCATGGAATAATCATATATGGCTTTCATGTTGATTTGATTGGTTTGAATATGGAAGCAAGATTAAAAGGGACAGTTGGGGGTATTCATATTCAATAGTCAGAGGTGAAATTCTGGGATTTATGGAAGATGAACAAGTGCGAAAGCATTTACCAAGGATGTTTTCATTAATCAAGAACGAAAGTTAGGGGATCGAAGAGGATTAGATACCCTCGTAGTCTTAACTATAAACGATACCGACTAGGGGTTAGTAATGGTCATTGTGTGTTTACTAGTACCTTATGAGAAATCAAAGTCTTTGGGTTCCGGGGGGAGTATGGTCGCAAGGCTGAAACTTAAAGGAATTGACGGAAGGGCACCACCAGGAGTGGAGCCTGCGGCTTAATTTGACTCAACACGGGGAAACTTACCAGGTCCAGACATAGGAAGGATAGACAGAACAAAGCTCTTTCTTGATTCTATGGGTGGTGGTGCATGGCCGTTCTTAGTTGGTGGATTGATTTGTCAGGCTAATTCCGATAACGAACGAGACCTCCTCCTACTAAATAGATATATATATCTTTGGATATATTGTATCTTCTTAGAGGGACACTATACACAAAGTGTAGGGAAGCTGGAGGCAATAACAGGTCTGTGATGCCCTTAGATGTCCTGGGCTGCACGCGCGCGACACTGATTGATTCAACAAGTAGCTGGGTCGAGAGACTTGGCAACTCTTTTGAAAATCAATCGTGATGGGGATTGATGTTTGTAATTATCATCATGAACGAGGAATTCCTAGTAAATGCAAGTCATCAACTTGCGTTGATTACGTCCCTGCCCTTTGTACACACCGCCCGTCGCACCTACCGATTGAATGGTCCGATGAACACTTTGGATTTTGATATAGTAATTCTTTGCGGAATTATTCTATTGAAAGAAGTTGTGTAAATCTTACCATTTAGAGGAAGGTGAAGTCGTAACAAGGTTTCCGTAGGTGAACCTGCGGAAGGATCATTTTTGTATTAAATAATGGTTTAGGATTTGAAATCCTTTGATGTTAATGGTTGATAACATGAAATGATAGTGAGTTGATTATATAAAAGTAAAACAACTCTATACGATGGATATCTTGGCTCTTGAATCGATGAAGAACGCAGCGAAATGCGATAAGTAATGCGAATTGCAGAACTCTGTGAGTCATCAAATCTTTGAACGCATATTGCACTTCCTTTTGGGAGTATACTTGTTTGAGTGTAGTTAAAGGTTTCTATCTATAATAGATGAATATTGGAGTTAGTATACTATACTTTCTCTAAAATGAATATATTCGTATATAAGAATAGTATTTGAGGTAGTTGCCACAAGTACTATATTATATAAGAATATATTTAATAAGATCTATCTCAAATCAAGTAAGATTACCTGCTGAATTGAAGCATCTAAGTAAGCAGAGGAAAAGAAAATAACAATGATTCTCTTAGTAACGGCGAGTGAATAGGGAATAGCCCAAGCTTAAATCAGCTTTGCTGAGTTGTAGTGTGTAGAATCTAACTTTTGTTCAGTGTTAATATCATATAATTTGGTTGGAAAACCAAGTAATAGAAGGTGATAACCCTGTAATATGATATGACTGAATGTTGGATTCTTGGAGTCGAGTTGTTTGGGAATGCAACTCGAAGTGGGTGGTGAACTCCATCTAAGGCTAAATATGTTCAAGAGACCGATAGTGAACAAGTACCGTGAGGGAAAGATGAAAAGAACTTTGAGAAAAGAGTGAAATAGTACTTGAAATCGTATAGAGGTTAAGCAGAGTTGGTGGATATTGTATTTGAATGTACTATAATCAATTGATTATGGCTTATTCTTATACATAGTATAATTTGTGTGTGAATTGGTTAATATTAAAACGAATATGCGCATAAATGATATAAATCCTACATCTCTGTCCCGTCTTGAAACACGGACCAAGGAGTCTATCCTGTATGCAAGTTGTATGGTGTAAAACCAATAAGCGTAATGAAAGTAAGAGGTGTGAAAGTTGTAAAAGTGTCAACACCTGCCGATCTAAATTCTTTGATGAAAGATTCGAGTATGAGCATATAGGGTGGGACCCGAAAGATGGTGAACTATGCCTGAATAGGACGAAGCCAGGGGAAACTCTGGTGGAGGTTCGAGTGGATTCTAACGTGCAAATTGATCTTTAAATTTGGGTATAGGGGCGAAAGACTAATCGAACCATCTAGTAGCTGGTTCATTCCGAAATTTCCCTCAGGATAGCTGCAACTTATGAAATAGTTTTATGAGGTAAAGCGAATGATTAGAGGTTTCTGGGATGGAATATCCTGGACCTATTCTCAAACTTTCAATGGGTAAGAAAAGTGTGATGTTTAATTAATCATACTATTTGAATATGAGTTGCAAGTGGGCCATTCCGGGTAAGCTGGACTGGCAATGCGGGATCAACCGAACGCTATGTTACGGCGCCAGATTGTTCGCTCAGTTGGATGTAAAAGGTGTTAGTTCATCTAGACAGCAGGACGGTGGCCATGGAAGTCGGAATCCGCTAAGGAGTGTGTAACAACTCACCTGCCGAATGAAGTAGCCCTGAAAATGGATGGCGCTTAAGCGAACAGCCTATACATAGCCATTATTGTTAGGATTATACAATAATGAGTAGGAATGCGTGATGAATGTTGTGAAGTATGATGTGTGAACATGTATGGAACATTCATTAGTGCAGATCTTGGTGGAAGTAGCAAATATTCAAATGAGATCTTTGAAGACTGAAGTGGAGAAAGGTTCCATAGGAATAGTGATTATCTATGGGTTAGTCGATCCTAAGAGATAGGTGAAATCCATTGAAAAGTCAATTTCGATTGACATTTATCGAAAGGGAATCAGGTTAATATTCCTGAACCAAAGAGAAGGGTAAACGGTAACGTATAGGGGTCTCAAGACATTGATGTTATTCCCAGGAAGAGTTTTCTTTTCTTGTTAACAAATGGGCAGTGCTTGGAATCGATTCAGTCGGCGATAAGCATTGTTATTTGGTAAAGTACTACTATTTTGTGTAGTATCTGGTGCAATGACATGAATCCTTGAAAATTGAGACTTTTGTTTTCCCGAAGCTTTGGTCGTACTAATAACCGCATCAGGTCTCCAAGGTGAATAGCCTCTAGTTAATAGAATAATGTAGATAAGGGAAGTCGGCAAATTAGATCCGTAACTTCGGGATAAGGATTGGCTCTGAGGGCTAAGTGGGTTTAAGGTGTTAATAGTATAAGTTTGATATGGGATTGAGTGTTTTGAGTTGCTTCGGTGATTTGAAATATTTGGTTCTAATGTCTTAGTTGTCTATTTTCATCTACCACTATGAATAGCTAACTCAGAACTGGTACGGACAAGGGGAATCCGACTGTTTAATTAAAACAAAGCATTGTGATGGTGTGAAAGATATGTTGACACAATGTGAATTCTGCCCAGTGCTCTGAATGTGAAAGTGGCGTAATTCAAGCAAGCGCGGGTAAACGGCGGGAGTAACTATGACTCTCTTAAGGTAGCCAAATGCCTCGTCATCTAATTAGTGACGCGCATGAATGGATTAATGAGATTCCCACTGTCCCTATCTACTATCTAGCGAAACCACAGCCAAGGGAACGGGCTTGGAAATATCAGCGGGGAAAGAAGACCCTGTTGAGCTTGACTCTAGTTTAACATTGTGAAATGACTTTAGAGGTGTAGCATAGGTGGGAGGAGGTAACTCCGATCCTGAAATACCACTACTCTGAATGTTGTTTTACTTATTCCATGAAAGAGGATACTTACTTAATTGTAAGTGTTATGATGTAAACTTTGGTGACCTCTTTGGGAGACATTGTTAGGTGGGGAGTTCGGCTGGGGCGGCACATCTGTTAAAGAATAACACAGGTGTCCTAAGATGAGCTCAATAAGAACAGAAATCTTATGTAGAACAAAAGGGTAAAAGCTCATTTGATTTTGCTTTTCAGTATGAATACAAACTATAAAAGTATGGCCTATCGATCCTTTACATAAAGGGAGATCCTTGGTAGAGGTGTCAGAAAAGTTACCACAGGGATAACTGGCTTGTGGCAGCCAAGCGTTCATAGCGACGTTGCTTTTTGATTCTTCGATGTCGGCTCTTCCTATCATTGCGAAGCAGAATTCGCCAAGTGTTGGATTGTTCACCCATTAATAGGGAACGTGAGCTGGGTTTAGACCGTCGTGAGACAGGTTAGTTTTACCCTACTGATGAAGTAATTGTCGTAACAGTAATCTAACTTAGTACGAGAGGAACCGTTAGTTCAGATAATTGGTAAATCCATTTAACTGATAAGTTAGTGATGGGAAGCTATCATCTGTGGGATTATGACTGAACGCCTCTAAGTCAGAATCCTTGCTGAAATGAAACGACGATTCTCTTAATAAGAGGAACAATTTGTATTTCACGCAAGAATACTTGATATGTTAGTATCAAGGAAAGCGATTTGTATAGTATTGAATGAAATTGAATTGTTATTGCAATCGTTTGTAGACGACTTATAGTAAAGAAGGTACTGTAAGAGTATGAGCTGGCTTGTTCCAGCGAGTCTTTGAGGTTTATCCTTTCTTTGTGATTGAAATTATATTATTTGATTGAATGAAGATGATGATGAACCTAACTAGATTGTAGATTGATTTGTGATTAGTGGGTTTAGGGTTAGTAACTATGAAGTTGTTGGTTATTAGTACTTGAATTCCTGGCTATCAAGTACTTTGGTTCCTTTGAAATGGGTTGATAGATAGTTGGT
>CAJMOW010000092.1 GCA_905215145.1 uncultured bacterium
TGTCGCTGGTAAAAAATACCTTGCGACACTCTAAATCCTCCTTTTTAAATGTGATTTTTTGCATACATAAAAATTTATTAAAATTAGCATGTAAATTTTTACTAAAATATTATATGATATAACTATATTATTTTCACTATTTAATTAAAATTTACACACTAATTTTATCAGATGATATAGTTAAGAATTATATAGTTGTTGAATTTCTTCAGAATTTAGCTCAAAATATCTCCCATTTACAGGATCATTATACATATCTTTATTTAGTACAATAAGTGCGTAAAGTTCTCTTATATTACAATCTTCAGGATTTGCATCATTTATATACCAATGTAAAGTATTTCTTCTATCTTCATCGAACTTTGATTCAAATAAATCGTAGAAAGCACTTACTATAGGTTTATAAAGATCAGAATTATATATATTTATTCCTTCTTGGTGTAGTTTAGAACATTTATTTAAATATTGCTGAAAATTTTCAACAATATTTTTGAATTCGGTAAAGGTCATTATTCTAATATATCTCTAATAGCTTTAAAAACTGGAAGATTTGGAACACCATATGGTGTTAAACCAAAATATTTTACAGTCCCATACTTACCAATTATCTTATCGATATTATTACGATATCATTCTTTTAATTGTCGATCGCCAATTGGCTTAGCGTCAAATAACTTTCCATTTGAAGCCTCAAGAGAAAAACACATATCTTCAGGACGTAATCCTTCAGTAATTCCGACTATTTTAAACTCACCATCTTGAAATTCTTTCACTTTAATCATACGGTTATCTCTTTTATTAAAGCCATATTCCTTTTCAGGATTTCTAATTACACAGCCTTCAAAACCTTCCTTAACAAATTTATCATGAAGTTTCTTTATATTGCTTCAAGAGCTAACAGGAATATGTTCAACAATTACTATTTTATCAGATCCATCAACAGCAATTTTTAATTCATCAAGCATTATTAATCGATCTTTAAACACTACTTCTGGAATAGCTAAATCATAAATTCAATACTTTAATTCGGAATGTTTTTCATCAAGAGTTTGTAGTCTACATAATCCAGAAATATAAGGTAGAGATCTGCCATGAATATATAATTCCCCATCTAACATTACTGTAGGATTTTCCTTAAAATACGCAATTAATTTTGGGTCCGAAATAATATGAGTAGCCGCAATATCATAATTATTTCCTCCTCTAGACGCAGTATGTATTTCGCCTTCAGAATAATACATAAGACATCTAACTCCATCTAATTTACGAGATCCAAAAAAGTCATGTTCGAAAACAGATATTGCGCAATCATCTGCTGATTTCGCTAACATAGGTTTACGTATTCCATTTGTATCAGTAACTTCTAATGGCAATAGTTTATCTACATCACAATTTTCTAAACTGTTAACTCCAAAATCAGCTAGATTTTTATACCCTTTATCAAGATACTTCTTAATATGACTATTATATGTTAATTTAGCTTGTTCAGTAACAGTTCTTCCTGCTTTCCCACGATCTATATTTATTATTGGTTGTTCTGTAATTTTTCCTCCCATTTGACTTGTTTTTCTAACTAAAGCAAATCCATGTAGAGCATCTTCTCACTCACAACTAATATCTACAATTCTAATTTTACCTCTACTATCACGTGTGATTAATATATCGTGCATAATATTTATTTAATTAACATACCTATATCTTTACGAGTTCTTGAAAGAGCTACATATTGTAATTGACGAAGTAGTTCATAATTATGACAAGTTAAAATATTATCCATATCAACTAGTACAGTATTTAGATTTGAGCCTTGACTTTTGTGTACAGACATACAATATGCATAATCTAAGCTTTTTCGTCTAATTATTCTTCCTTGATAAGTTAGGTCAACAGGAGTTAAAAACGAACTCATTAAATTAAAATACTCTCTTCAAATTTTGTTAGCTTGTAGTTTTGATTTAGTTTGAATTGCTGATAGGCGAATACTTTCAATCATAACCGATAGACCTTTTAACTTATCATCAGAAAGATCTCTCGATAAAATAAATATATCAAAACATTCATTAAAATCTAATGAATACAGATTTAATAAATATCCAGGATAATTGTCTAATCCAACATAGCGGTGACATTTAGTAATCTGTTTAATAACATATTCAGAAGAGTTAATAATAGTATTTTTTAGAAAATTCGCTTTTCCATATTCTGAGTTATCATATCCAACTAAAATTTCTCCAATATGGTATTCTTCCTTATCATTAAATAATGAATCTCTAATAACTTTATTAAAAGCCTCTATTCGTCGGTTAGTAAAAGCTAATAGTTTGATTAAAGTTGGATCTTGGGTTTCTATTACTTTTTTAAATAGAGGAATATATTCTGATATAAATTTTCTTCAATTATTATAGCACTTAAGAGTTCCATTATTTGAAGTAATATTATAAAATCTATTTTTAGGCTTATCTCTTAATTCTGTAATAATTTCTAATAATGGATTATCTTCTTGTTGGCGATAAACTTTATTTAGATGAAAATCGTTTGTAGTCTGAAAAGATTTTGATAGAGTATTTGATTTAACAGGATATAATTGTTTTTCATCTCCCTGTCATAAAACTTTACAATTTCGATCTTTAGCTCTTTCTATTATATAATCAAACAATGTATCATTAATCATACTACATTCATCAACAATTAATATTCCGTTTGTTGGAATACTATTATCGATAGTATTTGATACAAATTTAAGATCTTTATAATCTAATTCCATTATATCTACATTTGGACGTAATTGTAGCAACTGGTGTATTGTTATAACATCACGTTCTGTATAATTAGCTAATACTCCCTTAGCTTTATGCGTAGGTGTAGCTAAAACATATGGAATTTGATTTATTTCTAAGAATCTTGTAATTAATTTACATATTGAACTTTTTCCCGAACCCGCTGCACCAGAAATAGATAGAGTTATTCATTCTTTGTTTATTAAAATAGAAAAAACTTGAAGAAGAACATCTTTTTGTTCCTCTCCAAGTTTAAAATCTAAATATTTGTTTTGTAAAGTTTCTATTAACTCTTCTAAATTCATTATTTTCCAGTTGATCCAAAACCACCTTCTCCTCGTTCAGTTTGAGAAAGTTCTTCCACCTCTTTAAATTCGACTTTAGGATAAGGAAGAATCATAATTTGTCCTACTTTATCTCCAATCTCATAACAAGCAAAATCAGCTTTTATCCATTGAATTGGAGGTATATTGTTATCACTAACTACAAAGTTTCTTCCTGGCTGAGGATTGATAATTCTTCGATAACGTAGCTTAATTTCTCCTCTATAACCAGAGTCTATTATTCCAACGCTGTTACAAAGCTGTAAATCATACTTAGAGTTGCTAGAACGTGGAAATACATACCCAACATAACCTTCAGGGATTTCAATAGCTAATCCAGTACCATATTCAATATAGTATTCATTACTATAATCAACAGAAGTAGCTACTAAATCCATTCCAGCATCTCCATATTTTGAATATTTAGGTATAACGGCGTTTTTGACAAGTTTTTTAATTTTAATCTCCATATTTGATGTTAGTTTCATATATATAAGCTGCTGATAAAATAGGTTCTAATTTACCACAATAAGGATGATCTAAAAATTCATCTTGATGCTCTAAAAAAGATTCTACAGCAGCTTGAGCATCTTTTGCATTTAAAGTCATAGTTAAACATCCTTTAATTGGAATACTTAACGTAAACTGTTTTATTTTTAAATCAGACATATATCATATATAAACAATTATCAAATTATAATTTAAATAAGCTAAATTATTTATTGTTTTCCTCAAAATTTATATGTAATATCAATTAGATTATTGTCTTTAACTAAAAACATTTTTTGATTAGTATTTGGATTATCTAAAGGCCCTTTATTAGGAACATACGGACCGAGTTTTATATAGTTGAAATTGTTTATATTGATTTCAGGATTAAGTTCTTGTTTTCCACTATATCAAGCCGTCTTCAAAGAAAGATCACTCTGTTTAATAACTTCTGCACACAAATTAATATAACTTGGATTTTGATCTCCTCCCATAAACACAACACATGTAATTCCAGAATTACTTGTAATCAATTTAAAAAGATTATTGAAAGATAATTCAGTTCCAATATCGTTAGCAAGATAAGAGCTATGACAATTTTCACAATGATTTGGACATCCTGAAATATTAATTGCTAGTGCGATCTCATCAGGAATTTCTCTAAAAACAACCTGAGTATCTACATATTTAACCATTTTCTATATTTTTAGAATAAACTCTAGTCTTTTGTTCTATTTGTCTTCCAGAAGATCAGTTTTTTATTTTAGTTAAGTATCCAATAATTCTATCTCATAGAGATATATTTGTTGATCCACATTTTGGACATTTTGTAATCGCTATCCTTGAAATAAAACCACACTCTTCACATTCAGAGTTAGGTATATTAAAGGTAAAATATTGACAACCTACTTCAGCAGCATATTTCAAAAGTTTTTCATATTGTTTAGCTGAAAGATGTTCCTCTAAATTTATATGTGCTGCACTACCTCCATCTAGATACTCTCCTATATATTCTGCTCCATGAAGTTTTATTCTCTCTAATACACTAAGTTTTTTATCATTCGGTTTAAAAATATAACTAGCATATAAATTAGTGTCGGTTGATAATCAAAGACAGCATTATTTAAGTCTTTACTATCCATCTTCTTTATCTCAATTGTAGTTTTTAATTGCTAAACTTTCTGCAGGAACGCATTCTGTATTATATGTTTCAGTTTTAGTTTTATGTAAAATATTCTGTTCTTTAATAATACTAAATATAAACTGACAAAACTCTTTATAATCTAAGTTATCATTACAAGAAATACCTAAAAATTCAGCAGCTTGGTTTAAACCGTTAATTCCAATTGTTAAATACTGTTTATCCAAATTAATAAATCCTGCTTTATAGACAGGCAATAGATTCGCATCGAACATATCGTGTAACAATGCATTATATGCTGTATGATATTTATAAACTCTACTAAGAATATTAATCAAATATTCTTTCATTTCTTCTTTTCATACAGTTCTTTCACTAGGATTGTGTTCTTTACATTTATCTTGTACAATTCGATTAAGATTTAATGTAATAACACTTTTACTTCCAGTTTGAACTCCCATATTGCCATTAGTAAAATTAAATTCTTTTGTTTGAACCATGTTTTTCAAACGACAGCAAGATGAGAGACTATCAACACTATCACTAATATAAGTAAAAAATGAATGACCTCTAGCATATTCTTCAGCTACAAATTTCGCTGATTCTGGGTCAATAAATTTGCCATCTTTATAAACAAGCGCAAACGATTCAACAGGGAACGTAATTATAGTTTTTAATCTTTCTGCATTAAAACATGTCATAAATTCTTGTTGTAATCAACTTAAAGAACTTCATTCTGGTTTAGTCCCATCAGGAAAACAAAAATCTCCAAACATTCCCTCAAAAAACGGTTTATCAAAGTATGAAAAGTTTACAACAATTTAAAATTCCAAGATAGTCGCTAATTATCTTGCGTTCTCTTATGAACTGCTATATATTACTATATAGATTAGACTATATCATCACTATTTAAAGTGTCTCCTACTTCCACCTGCTTAGATGTACTCTCGTCTGAGATAGTCGTTGAACCCGTATT
>CAJMOW010000093.1 GCA_905215145.1 uncultured bacterium
AGTTATTTTTATAAGTTTCATTTGAGAATAGAGAAGAAGCTAATTTGCCTATAGCATCACTACTAATTGCATCAGGTGTTTGAATAGGGTTCCAACTAAGTGTAACTACATTACCATTTATAGTGTTTTTTAAATTTGTAACACTGTTTAATTTTGAATATCTTGTTGAAACCTCAGTAGGTTCAGTACCTGATTTAAATAGTTCTGTAATTTTCATGTTATCAGGAGTATATTCACTAGGTAACATTGCAGGATTTGTTTCTTTTTCTATTGTAACTTCTACGACACCGTCGGGTTTTGTAAAATTTTTAGTTCCACTTAATGTTCCGTTAATAATAGCTTTAAATAACCTCACATTTTGTCCAGAACCAAACTTGTTAGTATATTTTGAATTTATTTTTTCATAACCATACCATAATGCCATAGAATAATCAGGAGTAATACCTGCTACCCATAAATCATTGGTTGCATTACCAGGTAATTTATATGCTTTTTTAGTAGCTCTGTCATAATCTGTTGTACCAGTCTTGAGACCATATGTAACACCATTAACAGTAGTTCGTCCAGTATAATATGATGCAGTAGTAACTAACATATCACTAATCATGTAGGCAGTTTCTTCACTCATAACTTTTTGAGGGGCAGTTTTTACTTCGTACACTTCATCTGTATCTCTATATATAATTTTTGTGAATGAACGTGGTTCAACATAATATCCTCCATTTGAGAAAGCCGCATAAGCTGCTGCTAAAGTTAATGGCGATTCGCCCGTATATCCACCAATTGCATGTGTTTCAAATAATATTCCTTGTGACATATCAGGACTAAGCCCTAAGCTCTTTACAAAAGATAATATGTCAGAAGATTTTAAAGATTGAAAAGCTTTTATTGCAGGAATATTTCTAGATAATTTTAGAGCTTCACGCATAGTTAGTAATCCATTATATCGTCCGTCGGCGTTATTAACATTACCTCCATCAGAATATGAATGTGGTTCATCTGCAAATAGTTGATAAGTTGACCAGTTATTATATTCAATACCTGGGCCATAATCATATAGTGGTTTAGATGTTGAACCAATTTGTTTTTTCGTCATAGTAGCAAAGTTAAAAGTACTTTCACCTTTTTTATTTCTACCAGCACCTACAGCAACAATATCTCCTGTAGAAGATTTAAGCATTACTATACCTGCTTGAACAACATCATTTTCCCATTTGTAATTTTTATTTCTTCCTTCAACGATATCATTAATATAATCTTGTTTACTTCTATCCATCGTAGTATAAATCAACATTGGAGTAGTATAAGGATTTATTCCTGTTCTTTCTTTTACTTCTGCCACTACTGTATCAATAAATCCTTGATAATCATTTGTAGAATTTGTAGACTTTTTAACTATGTCATCTACAGTTAACTTAGAAGCAATCTCTCTTTCTTCAGAAGTAATGTAACCATGTCTTTCCATTAAATAAAGAACTGTTTGTCTTCTTGATTCGGTTGATTTTGGATTTATATAAGGATCATATGCATCTGGAGATTGAAACATACCGGCAAGCATTGCAGCTTCAGCTAAGTTAATTTCAGATATAGGTTTATTGAAATATGTTAAGCTAGCTTGTTGTACTCCGTACGCTCCTGCACCCATATAATATGAATTAACGTAGAATTCAAGAATATCTTGTTTTGTATATTGTTTTTCAATTTTAAATATAGATAAGTAAATATCTGTGAATTTTCTTTTTATACCTTCAAAACCTGATGAAACAGTATCGGTATATGCATTTTTAGATATTTGCATAGTAAGAGTGGAAGCACCACCACCTCCATGACCAATCAATTGACTAGCAGAAGCTTTAATAAATCTGGCAGCGTCAAATCCATTATGTTGAAAGAATCTTGAATCTTCTGTTGCAACAATAGCGTCAATTAAAACTTGAGGCAATTGTTCATATTCAACTTTTTCTCTTTTTTGAGTTCCTAATTTTGTTATTATTTCACCATTTGAATCATATAAAACTGTTGAATCTTTTTTTAGTAAGTTATCCGGATTGAAATCAGGAGCAGTTCCGACAATGTATATTGCAAAAGCTACTATACCAAGTATTCCAACAATAACAAGAGAAAGTAAAACAATTAAAAATATTTTCATTTTTTTCTTTTTTTCTTTTTTTGTGGTTTCCTTTTTTCCTTTCTTGTTAGTTAGTTTTGGAATAAAATATAAAATAACATCAATAATTCCAACAATAACAAAAGCTTTAAGAAAACCAACAGCAAGTGTACCAATTATAAGTGTAAGTAAACTTATAGCTATTGCTGTAATTAAAAAACTATTTTTTTTCATTACTCTGTTTATTTTTTTCATATTTAAATCTCCTTTGAAATTAATTTATCCACAATTTTTATATAATCAGTACATGGATTAAATGAATCTTTTATTATATATGCATGTTGTTTAAAGTATTCAAACGGTATGGATTTTCTTGAATTATTTTCTAAAAAAACTTTTAAATCATTTGCTGTTAATAAAAAAGTTTTGTTTAATTTGGTAAACCTTACTATAATAAATGCTATTGCACCATGTTTATATACATTCATTAGATGTTTTATTTGATGTTCATGTATATTAGCAAGTGGAAAGAAATTTTTAGCTGTTTCTTTTGCCTCAAAATCTATGTATTTTCCTTTATATATTCCATTATAATCAGTTGTAGATGGAATTTTAAATCTAGCATCTTCTATAACTGCATCTTTTCTGCTTTTATAATTAACCTTATGTATTGTTATAGGAGTAGGTTTTTTATGAATAATCGCAATGTCATTAATAAGATAATAATCATTTGCTTGATTTAATTCACCCTCAAGAGTCATCCCTCTATTAGCATAATTGATATTACTTTTTTTGTTAAAAGATATTCCTGTTGGATAATGCATAATATCACCAAATTAATTATACTATAAAATATATTTTTTTCAAACCCATATTTATCTAATATTTTCTAATTTTGTCGAATTGCAACATTTTAAATTGTAATTGATATATCATATGTTTGAGGTGGACGAAATGATGCAATATCATATAGAAAGTATATTTAATGAGATGATAGAAGATATTTCTATTATTAAGTTCAAACTAAATAAATATGGTGTAAAATGTATTAAAAAAAACAAATAACTGCATAAAAGCAGTTATTTTACTATTCTATATAAATTAAATGATGGTTTATTAAATAGTCTAAAGCTTATATTAGAAGTTCCAATTCCATATGAAACAAATAAAGTAGTGTTATTAAGTACATATTTTTCATTTGTATATTTTTTTGCTTTGTTTTTATTGATTAATGAATTTCCAAATGGCAAACGAATTTGACCTCCATGAGAATGTCCCGCAAGTATTAAATTATACGTACTATAATCAATTTCATCGATATAGTCTGGTTCATGCAATAAAAGTATTTTGTAACTATATTTTATATCTTTAATGGCTTCATTTACTAAATTATTTTTATTTTCAATAAGATTATCACTTTTTAGATTTGAATTAAATCCTACTATCATTAAAGGAATATTACTTTGATTATATATTAAATCATAAGTATCAGTTAAATTTGTGAATCCAGCATCAGTTATTATTTTATCAAATTCACTAAATTTATAATCATGATCTCCTTTTATTGCATATTTACCAAGTTTAGAATTTATTTTTTGGAGTGTTTCAGTTAATTCTTTTTTTATATTTTCAGTTAATTTAGTATCCTTATCTATTAGATCTCCAGTAAATACAACTAAGTCTGGTTTTGTTTCATTTATCTTATTTACCATATATTCCAACTGTTTTTTATTAGTAGTTCTACCATAGTGAATGTCAGATATATGAACCACTTTTATATTATTAAAATCATATTCAGTATTAGCTATTACTTTATATTCTTTGACATCTATTCCCGATGTGGAAATGAATCTACTATATAATAAAAATAGTGTTATTATTAATAAAATAGTAATAGTTATTTTTATAAATTTAAATAACTTTTTATGCTCTTTTTTTTCAATTAAAATTTCTTTTTCCATTATAAAACTCCTAATAATAGTAAAAATATTTCAAGTGACATTATTATACCATTATGCATAAAATGTAATCCCATAGAAACCAGAACATTGTCTGTTTTACTTAATATGTATGCAAAAGTAAGTCCATGTACTGAATAAGGTATTAAGTATAATAAATCCACCCAACTATTTATATTTGAAACCACATGCAATCCGCCAAAGATAAGCCCAGATGTAAGTATAAAAGCGGTAGGAGAAGTTATTATGTTTTTTAAAGATCTTCTAAAAACAAGTTCTTCGCTGATAGGCGCAAAAACAATGGCTGAAAATATCATATAGATTGGTGCAGCTTTTAAAGTTGTTCTTATAGTTTCTTCATTACCTGCAATATTTCCTTTATTTAGTAATGAAATAATAAAATTACTAAACATCATTATAATTATTGCAAAAAACCAATATTTTATATACTTAGAAAAATATTTTTTATGATTTTTTTTGATATCTACAATGTCATTTTTTAATGATTTATAGTTAATTAATATAAGAATTATAAGCATTACTATTGAATATAATATCATGAAAATAGTTTTTAAGTATAAAGGACTAGTAGAGTTTATATTAAATAAACTAAGAAAAGGTACTTCTAAAATACTTAAAACAAAATATGCAGAGATTGTTAAGAAACCAATTAGTAAATTTATAAATCTGCTTTTGTAGTTTTCATCATTTTTCATAGAAATAAAAAATATTAATGATAAAGTTATAATTAGTAATTGATATTCAAAATCAATTATATATGATGTAGTATTAATATTTAAAAATGAAAATAAAAAGCCTTTGCCTAAAAAAAGTATAATATACAATACTAAAGTACTTAATACTAAAAACAAATACCTCTCTATTTTATTAAATTTTTCTTTATTCATGAAATCACCTAGTATAATTATATCAAAATATTAAAAAAAATAACAAAAAAGTTTGGCTTTTTTAATTTTTATGGTATAATAACAATGAGTTTGACAGAGAGTGGGAATTTCCCACTCTTTATAGTTAGGGAGGATTTATGCTAGAAAATGTAAAAAAACTATTAGAACCATCAATTAATGAACTAGGTTTCAAATTAGATGATGTAATTTATGAAAAAGAAGGAAGTCTTTGGTTTCTTAGGGTTATTATTGATAAGGAAACATTAGTTACTGTAGATGACTGTGTAACAGTTTGTAAAAAAATTAATCCAATATTATATGAAGCAGATTTAATAAAAGATAGTTATATTTTAGATGTATGTACAAAAGAGAAAGGGAATGATTAAAATGAACGGTAAAGAATTTAAAGCAGCAGTACAGCTTTTGGTTAAAGAAAAAGGAATAAGTGAAGATGTTATATATGAAGCAATGCAATTAGCTCTAACATCTGCTTATAAAAAAAATTATCATTCTTTATCAAATGTTAGGGTAAATATTGATTCAGAGTCTGGCGATATACATGTATATTCTTTTAAAACAGTAGTTCCAGATAATTATGAAGAATTAGAAGAATGGGACTTATTAGAAGAGGAAGAAAATAGCGACGAAGAAAAAGAAGACGAAGAAAAAAAAGAACCATTTATATTTGATGAAAGAATTCATATTCCATTGGAAGAAGCA
>CAJMOW010000094.1 GCA_905215145.1 uncultured bacterium
TCGAAAAATATGATATAATTTTATTTAGAAATCAATTGAAATCTAATGAATGTGAGGTAATTATATGGGAAAAGATATGCAAGAAATAGAAAAGACTTTATGGGCAGCAGCAGATAAGATGATTGGAGGACTATCTGTAACCAATTATAAATTTGTGGTATTAGGATTAATATTTTTAAAATATATATCAGATACATTTGAAGAAAAATATAACGATTTAGTAAAAGAAGGATATGGATTAGAAGAAGATAGAGATGCTTATATGGAAGATAATATTTTCTTTGTTCCAGAAGAATCAAGATGGTCATATATAGTTAAACATTCAAAAGACTATAATATTGGAGAAATATTAGATAATGCTTTAGATTTAATTGAAAAAGAAAATCCTTCATTAAAGGGCGTACTATTTAAAATATATAATAGTCCTGACTTTAGAAATGTTAATCTAGGAGAAATAATAGATTTATTTACTAATTTAAAATTAGGGACAAAAGATGCTTCTGAAAAAGATATGTTAGGTAGAGTATATGAATATTTCTTAGGACAATTTGCTAGTAAAGATGGTCAAAAAGGTGGAGAATTCTATACTCCAGCATGTATTGTTAGAACAATGGTTGAAATGATAGAACCATATGAATGTAGAGTGTATGATCCAGCTTGTGGTTCAGGAGGAATGTTTGTTCAATCACTAAAATTTATTGAAAGACACCAAGGCAATGTTAGAAATTTATCAATATTTGGTCAAGAAAAAAATCCAACAACTTGGAAATTAGCAAAAATGAACTTGGCAATTAGATCTATAGATGGTGATTTAGGTAAGTTTGCAGCAGATACATTCCATGAAGATTTGCACAAAGATTTAAAAGCAGATTTTATTCTTGCAAATCCTCCATTTAATATAAGTGATTGGGGACAAGAAAAATTAGTTGATGATTATAGATGGAAATATGGTATTCCTCCAAAAGGTAATGCAAACTATGCTTGGTTACAACATATGATATCTAAATTATCTGCAAATGGCAAAGCAGCTATAGTATTAGCAAATGGTTCTTTATCTGCAGGTGGTCAAGAAGCAGAAATAAGAAAAAATTTGATTGAAGCTGATTTAGTTGATTGTATAATTGCAATGCCATCAAATCTATTCTATACAGTAACCATTCCTTGTTCTATTTGGATTATTAATAGAAATAAAAAACAAAAAGGACACACTTTATTTATTAATGCTTCAAATATGGGAACAATGGTTACAAGAAAACTTAGAGAATTATTAGAAGATGATACGCATAATGACATTAGCACAATAGCTAATACATATCATAATTATCAAAATAATGAAAATTATGATGACAAACTTGGTTTTTGTAAAAAAACTTCATTAGAAGAAATTAAAAGAAATAGTTATATTTTAACTCCTGGAAGATATGTTGGAATAGAAAAAAACGAAGAAGATGATATTTCTTTTGAAGAAAAGATGAAAAAAATCACTTCAGAACTATATAACCAATTTGATGAATCTCATTCTTTAGAAGAAGAAATAAAAAAGAACTTAGAGGATATAGGTTATGAATGTAACTGAAATATTTTTAGATACAAGTATTATAAAAATTAAAAATGTTGAAGATTATTCTAATATTATTTTTGGAAAGAACTATTCTGATTTTGTGGATTTTATTAATTCAAATGGAATAAGTGATACTTGTAAAATTAATGTTGCAGAAATTGTTGTTGAAGAGTTTAAAAAACAAGCATGTGACAGTTTTGCAGAGGATGAAACAGATTTAAAAAAATATATAAATAAATTCAGAGTTTACTATGGTCTCTCTCTTCCAGATACTAAGGATTTTAAAAAAAACTTAGATAATCAACTTAGAGATTATTTAGAAGCAGAAAATATTAGCATAATACTTATTCCAAAAGAACGAAGTATATGGAATAAGATTATAAAAAAATCAATAAACAAAAAGAAACCATTTAATTGTGGAAACTCAGAATCAGACAAAGGATTTAAAGATGAATTGCAATGGGAGTCAATTATTGAGTATGCTAAAAAAAGTCCGAATGAACTATTTATTTTAATAACGAAGAATTCCAATGACTTCACCGAAGATCTATGTGATGAATTTTATTCTGAAACAAATAAGAAATTAGAGATATATTACGAAATAGGTGAAGCACAGAGTAGATTATTAGAAATAAATCAAATTCAATCAAATTATTTATTTGTTGAATCGTATGTTAATTCGATGCTTGATAGTGGGGAATTATATGAAATAGTAAATAGAAAGATAAAAGAATATTATGACATTAATATAGAAAGTATAAATAAATATTATGATTTAATTGATCAAGGTAATAACAATTACAAGTTTTTTATTGAAACACTTAATAATGGAACTATTGGTACATTTATCGTTGAATGTCAATTAAATTCAGAAAATCAAATTACAATTGGCGAAGTTATAATATGTTTGTAGGTGATATAAATGTTAAAAAAATTAAAGGATGAATGCTATATAGTAATGGGGCAATCTCCAAGTTCGGTTAATTATAATCAAGATAAAACTGGTACACCTTTTATGCAAGGAAGAAAAACATTTGGCGATAAGTATCCAACCATTGATACTTGGACAACAAAATTAACAAAAATAGCTCCAAAAGGTAGTATTTTGATGAGTGTTAGAGCTCCAGTTGGTGATGTTAATATTGCTCCTTGCGATTTATGTATTGGAAGAGGTTTAGCATCTATAAAGATGAAAAATGGTAATAATCAATATTTATACTATTTATTAAAAAATAATTCTGAATTGTTAAGAAATAGATCAACTGGAACTGTCTTTGAGGCAATTAATAAAGAAGATTTAGAAAATGTAGTATTAGATTTTCATGATGAAAAAGATCAAAGAAAAATAAGTACAATACTATCTAATATTGATAAAAAAATATTGCTAAATGAACAAATTAGTATCAATTTACATGAGCTATTAAAGACCTTATATTATAATAGTTTTGTTCTTAATAAGAATGGCTCATGGAAGGTTGATAAATTAGGTAATTATCTTTATGTTGATAGAGGATTGTCATATAAAGGACAGTTTTTATCCGAACATGGTGTTCCGATGATTAACTTAGGAAATATAATGCCAAATGGTATTTTTAGAGTTGAAAAAAATAAATATTATTTGGGTGAATATAAAGAAAAGGTATTAACAAAAGTTGGAGATATCGTTTTAGCTAATACAGATATGACTCAAAATAGAGAAGTGATTGGATCTCCAGTCATTGTGCCTCCTATTTATGATGGTGATATAATTTTTTCACATCATATTTATTGTTTAAGAAATTTAAAATTACCTAAAATGTACATTTTTTACACTTTATTAACGGAACAATGGAATGCTGAATCTGGAGGTAATGCAACTGGTACTACAGTATTGGCATTACCAAAAGAAACAATTGAAAATTATAAAATTGTGGTTCCTGATAAGGAATCATTGGTTTCTTTCGATAAATTGTCATCACCTATTCAAAAAAAGAGAGAACAATTAATGCTTGAAAATTTAAAATTAGAACAACTAAGAGATATGCTATTACCAAAACTAATGATTGGTGAAATAGATTTAAATAATATAGAAATATAGTATAAGTGTCAAATTTTGTGAATGGAGGAATATTATGAGTAAAATGAATTCATTTATTGATTATGCAAGTGATATATTAGGCGAAACTGATACTGGTATATCTACTATGGAAATAATAAGTATCTGTAATAGATTTGCTGCTGAATATAATGTTAATATTCCTCATACTAAAATTTATAAAGGATTTAATCAAACATTCTCAAATAAGAGAACTGCATTAAAAGAAAATCTTCAAAGATTTAATGAACAACAAGCATTTGAAATTATAAAACATATTTGCGAATTAAGAAGATATAATGAATCAAAGGAATTCAAAGAAGTAAAAATAAAACTATATACTAATTTTCCACAATATGTGGATAAAGTAAATGATGTAGAATTAAGTGAAGATATTATAGAGAATAAGGAATTATTAGGAGATTTTCCTAAAGCAAAGAAAGTTTATGATGACGCTTGTTCATTGTTTACTATGGGATTATATGAAAGAAATTTAATTGATAATTTAAGATTATCTTTGGAATTAATTTGTAAGCAAGTTTTATCTAATGAAAAATCTTTAGAAAACAATATTAGTGCTATATGTGCATATCTAAAAACTAAAAACTGTTCTCAAGAATTTATTAATATGTTTCAAAAATTACTGGATTATTATTTAAAGTACAACAATGATAATATTAAACATAATGAAAATATCAATAGCAATGAGATAGCTTTTGTTTTTGGATTAACTAATTTATTTATTAAGTTAATAGTTAAATGAGGTGTATTATGAGTCAGGAAGCAATATTAAATATAGTATTATCTACAGTTGTTGCAATTACTGCAATATTTGCCTTATTTCAAACACATAGGCAAATAAAATTGAGTAATAAACAATTTTTATTTAATAGAAGGCTAGATAAATATCTTTTAGCTAAAAGTTTAATTGAATTGTATAAAGATAACATAAATCTACTTGATTACAAGGATAATAAAGATGATGAAGCAATAATTGTAGATTTTCAATTTACCAATTTGACTAATATTGAATATTTAAAAGATATAACTTGTGTAATTGGTGATCCTAAAAATAATGAGTATAAAACTAATTTTCTAATAAAAATAGAAGAATTAAAAAAAATATCAACAGAGATAAAATTTATTTTTAAAAATAAGGAATCACAATATTTAAGTAAATTTGTATTTAACTATCAAAATATTCTAATGGAATTATATAAATATCAAATACTTCTTGATAATATGATAAATGACAAAATACCTAGAAAACAGAAGCCAAGTTATAAAGAATTACAAAAAGAATATGGTGAATTAACTCATAGAAAAAGATTATATGGTGCAATAGATAGTTTAAATAGTAGTTACAAAGAATTAATTAAAAAAATGCTATTAATAAAATTGAAAAAAGTATAAAGCTATAAGGAAGTGAAATGTATGTTTAATGAAGAAAGTTTGGAATTAATGACTATAGATTTATTAAAAGAACAAGGATATACTTATGAAACTGGAGAATCAATTGGTAGAGATTATTCAGAAGTAATATTAGAATATAATTTGACTTGCGCTTTGTTTAAAATAAATAAAGGATTAAATGAAAATATAATTGCTGAAGCAGTTAGAATAATTAAAAATCTTGGTCAAAATAATTTAGTTAATAATAATAAAGTGTTTAGTAAATATCTTCATACTGGCATTAGTGTACCTGTGTATACTAAGGAAGGTGTAAGATATCATACTGTTAAATTAATTGACTTTGAAAATATAGATAATAATGAATTCTTAGTCAGTAATCAATTTACTATTATTGAGCATAGTGAAAAAAGACCTGATGTCATTATCTTCATAAACGGACTTCCTTTAATAGTTTTTGAATTAAAAAGTATGACTCGTGAAGAAGTTGACCTAGAAAGTGCTTACAATCAATTAAAAGGTTATATGAATGTTCATATTCC
>CAJMOW010000095.1 GCA_905215145.1 uncultured bacterium
ATTTTTAATATTTTTATTAATTGTTACAAAATTAGGTAATAAAATTGAATCAAGTGAAAAATTAAACATACTAGGATTTTGAACAATATTAATATTTTTTTCTTTTAATAAATAATTAACTACATTCATTGCAAATTTTTACCTCTATTATTCCTTTGTCATCAATGTTTACTTTATATGATTGTTTTAATATATCAACTGATATAACTTTTCCTTTACCTTCAGGAATCTTAACAATTTGTCCAACTGATGGCATATTTTTTTTACAAGCTTTGTAATTATCATCTTCATATGTAAGACAACAAAGTAATCTACCACATAAACCGTTAATTTTATTTGGGTTTAATGAAACATTCTGATTTTTAGCCATGTTAACTGATACTGAATCCATATTATTCAAAAATGAACCACAACATAATTTTCTACCACAAGGACCATATCCACCAATTTCTTTCGCTTTATCACGCGCTCCTATTTGTCTTAATTCAATTCTCGTTTTATATTTATTAGCCAATTCTTTTGCTAATTCTCTAAAATCAACCCTTGTGTCAGATAAAAATCTAAACAACAATTTATCCCTATCAAGCGTATACATAGAATCTATTAAGTATATTTTCATATTAAGTTTTTCTGAAATTTTTCTTGCCTCGTTCAATGCTAATTTTGCATCTTTTATATTTTTTGTATGTTTTTTTAAATCTTCACGATCTGCAATTCTCATTATAGATTTTAATGGAGTAACTAATTGATTATCATTTAATTTGAAATTTGATTTTCTTACATATGCATATTGTATTCCGTGTTCTGTTTTAACTATTACGTGTGTGTTCTCACTTAATACTAAATTGTTTGGAGAAAAATAATACACATGACCATTTTCTTTAAATGAAATTCCTACTACGTCTATCATTCTACACCCTCCATATCTATAATAAACTTGTCCATAAGTTAAATTAAATTTTATTTTTTCTTTATATTCCAATAGAATATTTAATTGATTGCACAATTTATTTATGTTACTTTTAATAATTATTTCATCTAACATTTCATCACTATAATTACTAATTTTTAGTTTTTGTTCTATCATTTTTTTATATAGAACAATCATATAACTAAAACCAAATAAATAATCTTCTTTCGTTGTCAAAAAATTATTCCAATATTTATTTACATATAATATAGTATCTTTTCCACAATCATAAATTTCTTTTATAAATTTTTTTATTGAATTAAACTTTTCTATATTTGTTTCATCTTTTATAAATTCATCTTGATTTTCGATTGACAGCATGTCCAACAATTCTTTTTCAGGAGAATTATTAATCTGCTTTACTTGACGCATTTTTAATATTTGACAACGTGATAATATTGTATTTAATAATAAATCTTTACTTGGTGTTATCAATATAGCAATTATATTAGCTTCTGGTTCTTCTAAAAACTTTAATAATGTCGCTGATGAAGAATCATTTAGTTTTTCTGCCTCTTCTATAATATATACTTTATTTAAAGATTCGACTGATTTTAAACTAAATTCTTTTTGTAAATCACTGATTTGTTCTTTTTTTATTTGTAACGTATCACTTTTTAATACTTTTAATTCTGAAAAGCAATTATCATCTATTCTTTGGCATTGTGTACAGCTATTGCACTTTTCAATTTTAGATTTATGATATGGGCACAACAAAAATTTTGCAAAAGAAACAGCAAAATTAAATCCAGCAGGATTATAATTTGTTTCTATTAAATATGCATGAGATATTTTATTTTTATTTACCGAATTAACAATCATTTTATATAAAATAGGTTGTTTTTCTTTATAATCTTCAAGCATACTACACACCTCCAAAATTAAAAAGCTATCAAAAATATAGCAATAAAACCACAAAGTGCATGAACATCAAATAATGTAACAAAGAATATTGTAATAATATTTATTGGAATTATCACACCAAGTGGGGATGCAATTAAATTAAATCCATATAACAAAAAGCAAGTTAAAATTATTTTTTTTAATATTTTAAAGATTTTTTTTAACATTTTATTCACCCAATAAATATTATGACAGTATTAAAACTTTATTCTGATATTTTCATACGATTATCAAAAGCTAATTCCAAAGTAAGTGAATCGAGATATTCCATATCAGCACCCATTGGAACGCCATGGGCTATTTTTGTAATAACAACATTTTCTTTTGACAATATTTTTGATATATATAATGCTGTTGTTTCTCCTTCTATACTAGGTTTAACAGCTATTATTATTTCTTTAATATTTTCTTTTTTTACTCTATCCAGCAAATTTGAAATATTTATATCCTCAGGAGTAATATTATCAAGTGGCGATATTAGACCACCAAGTACATGATATTTTCCATTAAAAACTCCTATTTTTTCAAAAGTGATTAAATTTTTAGGTTCTTCTACTATACATAAAACTCCTGTATCACGTGTTTTATCTGAACATATTTCACATATTTCTGTTTCTGATAAATTATTACAAATGGAACATTTTCTAATTTTTGTTTTAGTAGCTAATAAATTTTCTGCAAAAAACTTTACAATATCTGAATCTAATTCTAAAACAGAAAGTGCCATTCGTTCGGCTGTTTTCTCACCTATTCCTGGTAATTTTTTAAAGCTTTCTATTAAATTATTAATAGTTCGTGGATAGCCCATTAAAACAAACCTGGCATTCCTTGTGTATATTTACCCATTTTATTTTCAGTTTCTTTGTCTATTTTATTCATCGCATCATTTATAGCCACTACAATCATATCTTGTAACATTTCAATATCATCACTTGATAAGTCTTTTTCTTCGATCATTATTTCTTTTATTTTTTTATTTCCATATACACTTACTTTTACAAAAGATGATTCTCCTGTAAAAACTGTTTCATCTATTATTTTTTTTGTTTCCATCATTTCTTTTTGTAGCTTTTGAGCTTGTTTCATCATTGCTTGTATATTCATTTTAAATTTTCCTTTCTCTATACATATTCTATACAATCACTAAATTGTTCTTGTATTTCATTTTTGTTTTTTAATATTTTTTTATATACATCTAATTCTTCTATGACATTTAAATCATATTCATATTTTTTTTGTTTACTATTAAATTCGTTTTTAATTATTGTCCAATCATCCAAAAAAGTTGAAATTATTTTTATATTTTGTCCCGTTGACTGTTCCAAAATATATTCGATTAAAGGAATATTTTCGTTGAATGTTTCAGAGATTGATTTTTCTTGAAAAACTAATATAATTGAATCTTTATTTGCGGCTTTAACTTGTGAATCTAATAGTAATGAAATATATTTACCGTAACTTTGACTAAATATATTATTTTTTAATGATTCAAATAATTTTCTAAATTCTAATATTTTGCTTTTATTTAAATCAGCAAGAACATTATTTATTCGTTGTTTCTTAAATTTTTCGTATTTTTCATACGATGTTATTTCATATTCAAAAATTTCATCAGTTTTATCTTTGTGTACTTTGTACGCATTGTTTGTTTTATCTTTTGTTTCTTCAGTTTTCTTTATATTACTTTCGTTAATATTTGCACTATTATTTTTTTTAAGAGTTTGCATTATTTTAATAAGTGCCAACTCCAACAAAATTTTGGGGTTTGTTGTATTAATAAATTTATAATTAGTATCATTTAATATTTCTATACTTAATATTAATTTTTCATTTTCAATATCTTGATACTTTTCATAATAAGACTTTTTATTTGTTATTTGTGAAAAATAATTAGGTGTTTCTTTTAAAAGAATTATATTTTCAAGAAATTTTATAGTTTGTTCCGTTATTTTTTTTATATTTATTCCATTTTCATCGTAAGTATTTAATAAACATAGAGTTTCATCTAATTTCAAATTTAAAATATTACTTACAAATTCATTTATACTATTAAAATTTAATGTACCACTTACCTCATGTACGTTTTTTTCTGTAATATTAGACTGTAAATCAGAATATGCAATTACTTGATCTAATAAACTAATTGAATCACGCATACCGCCATCACTTAAAACAGCAATTTCATATAATGCATCTTCATCTATTGATATATTTTCTTGATTTGAAATATATTTTAATCTGTTTACAATTTCTTTATCTGATATTTTTTTAAAATCAAAGCGCTGACATCTTGATAAAATCGTACTTGGAATTTTATGAGGTTCTGTAGTAGCCAATATAAATATAGCGTGACTTGGTGGTTCTTCTAAAGTTTTTAATAAAGCATTAAAAGCACCTGTGGTTAGCATATGTACTTCATCTATAATATATATTTTAAACTTACTATAAGTAGGTACTAATGAAACTTTATTACGGATTTCACGTATTTCATCTACGCCATTATTTGAAGCAGCATCTATTTCTATTATATCAGTGTTTTGTTTTAAATTAGTTTTTGTACAACTTACACAAACATCACAAGGCACAGTATCATTTGGATTTAAACAATTAATTATTTTAGCAAAAGCCTTAGCCATACTTGTTTTTCCTGTTCCCCTTGGTCCTGTAAACAAATAAGCATGTGTAATTTTATTATTTTTAATTGAATTTAATAATGTTTTTACAATAACATTCTGTCCTACTATATCATTTAAATTACTAGGGCGATACTTTCTATATAATGCCTGATACATATTTCACCTCATTCCATATATATTATAACATTAAATTTTTTATTTTAAGATAAAAGATTATCTTTTATTTTGAAAAAATTTTTGTAAAAGTTGAGCTGATTCAAGTGTCATATTACCTTTTACTATTTTTATTTTTTTTGTATCTATTTTATTCAAATATCCAAATTTTTCATTTTCTATTGCATAATAAATTTTTTTTATTCTGCTTTGAATAATTGCACCTGTGCACATCATACAAGGTTCCATAGTTATATATATTTCACAATCATCTAAATGCCACGTTTTTAATTTTTTACAAGCTTTTTCAATTGCAATAATTTCAGCATGCTTAGTTGTACATTGATATTTTTCTTTTTTATTATATGCCTTAGAAACTACAACATTATCTTTAACAATTACAGCACCAACTGGCACCTCACCATTTTTATAAGCTTTTTCAGCTTCTTTATATGCAATTTTCATATATTTTTCCATGTAATCACCTTTTTTTCAAAAAAAAGCACACGTAATTAGAGGCTCTTAAGGCTGCTGTTTTCCAACTCTGACCTGGTTCAAACATAATTACTGTGCACTAATAATATATAATATATTAAACTTTATATCAAGTTTTAATAGTGTTTCACGTGAAACATACTTAGTTTTTTACATTTAGACATTATAATTCTAAACTATATTGGAATTATTTCTTATTTATATATTTAGTTTAAATTACATTATCAATGTTTCACGTGAAACATACTTAGTTTTTACATTTAGTTATTTATAATCCTAAACTATATTAAAATTATTTCTTATTTATATATTTTAATTTAAGTTGTATTATCAATGTTTCACGTGAAACATACTTATTTTTTTACATTTAGACATTATAATCTTAAACTATATCAGAATTATTTCTTATTTA
>CAJMOW010000096.1 GCA_905215145.1 uncultured bacterium
TATAAATATTAATATAAATAGTATTGAAATTATGTATTTGCTTATTTTTGTTTTCATTTTTTACCTCTTTACAATTAAAACGTATAAATATTATACGTTTTTTTCTACTTCTCGTTTAGCATATTTCTTTTTTTCTTCTATTATATATTCTGATATTGCACTTTCTATTTCGCTAAGTGCAGCTTTTTGTATATTTGATAGAGTTACAAATTCTTTTACTGTATCAATATATATTTTTCCCCATACTAGTCCCATTTTTACTTTTAAGTCATTAAACATGTCTGGTGTAATTGATGTGAAGAAATAACCAAACAATAATCTTTTTTGACCTAATACGATTCTTTTATTAGTAATTGCGATAACATTTGTTGTAATTATATCTATAGGATTATCATTTTTTTGAGCAGCAAAAGCATATAAAACCTTTTCATCGCTATTTAAGTGTTCTTCTACAACTTTTGCATGTTTTTTTAACCTCCATGATATTGTCATTGGGTATTTGTTTTTGAACTCTTTTACTTTTTGATATACTAAACTTTCCATATTAATCTCCTATTAAACCATATTCTTTAAATATTGATACAAACTTACTATCTGTTTGAAGTCCTGATATATAATCAACTAATTTTCCATTTTCAACTATTAGGAATGTTGGTGTTCCCCATTCTTCTGTTGTAAAGAATTCTAATGAATTATATAGTGAATTTAATTGTTCTTCTTTTAATGAATCTAAATTCAAATAATTTATAGTGATTCCATATTGTTTGATGATTCTATTTAATACTGGTTTAGACATTTTACAATATATACATGTTGTTTTTCCTATTCCAATTATTTGTTTAGTAGAACTTTTTAGTAATTCATCATATTTATTGTAATCAATATAATTTATTAATAATTTAGCGTCTTTTCCTACAAAGTTATATTTTTTTAGGAAGTCTAATAATTCTGATTCTTCTACTGCACCAGCTAATGAATCGATTTTTTTACCATTTTCTACAACAACTGTATATGGTGTTCCAAAATCTGATGAACTTACTTCTATTATATCAAGTAATTTCTTGTAATCGCTTGAATTTAATTTGTCCATTGCAATATATTCATATTTAAAATTATATTGTTCTGCCATAAAATCAAGTTCTGGTTGGAATGCTTCGCAATAAGAACATCCTTCTTTTCCAAGCATAACTAATGTTGTTTCTTGTGAATTATAATATTTCATAAATTTGTCTAATTCTTTTTTTGAATTAACGTTATCTATTATTATAAGTGCTACTACTAAAACTACAAATAATAGAAGAACAGCTAATACAATTATACCTTTTTTCTTTTCGTTCATATTCTACCTCTTTCTTATAAATAGTGCCTTACTCACTGATCTAATTATATCATATTATTGTTAATCATACAAAGTTTTTTAATCTTTAAATATCTTATCTAATTTTTCTTTTATTTGATCTCTTGAGAAAGGTTTTGCTATATAATCTGCAAAGCCTTCTTGCATATATTTTTCTTTAGCACCTGACAATGCATCTGCAGTTAACGCTATAACTGGTGTATTAAAGTTTTTGTTTTCTTTTAGTTTTTTTATTGTTTCTTCTCCGCTCATGTTTGGCATCATTATATCCATTAGTATTAGATCATACTCATTTCCTGCATTTATTTTATCTAAACATACTTGTCCATCCTCTGCCTCATCTATCTCAAATTCAAAGTTTTGTAATGCACGTCTTGCTACCTTTATATTTAATTTATTATCATCTACAACAAGTATTTTTTTACCTTTATATTTTTCAAACGAAATATTTGTTTCTTCTTGTAAGTTATTTTCTTTTCTTCCAAATAAATTGCTTGCAGTATCCATGATTTCTTTTTCTGTCATAGGGGCAGATATTTTACTTATTTTTTGTGGAATATTAACCATAAATATTGAACCTTGTCCAAATCTTGATTCAACATTTATTTTGCCACCCATCATTTCTATTAATGATTTTGTAATTGCAAGTCCAAGTCCTGTTCCTTCTGCAGTTGTATTTTTTTCTATATCTAGTCTTTCAAATTTTGTAAATAATTTATTTATATATTCCGCTTTTATTCCTCTTCCTGTATCCTGACAAGTTATTATTAGGTTTGTCATTTTTTTATTTAAATCATTTACACATTTTACTTTTAAATTTATTTCTCCTTGTTCTGTATATTTTATTGCATTTGTAAGTAGGTTATTTATTATTTCTTTTACTTTTCCTCTATCTCCAATTAATTCATATGGAATATCTTCTGCTATGTTTAATTTAAAGCCTATTGGTTTTTCTCCAATACGTGTTGATGTTACTCTGCACATTTTAGTTATTGTTTCTTTAAAATTATAAGGTCCTTCTATAATTTCCATTTTATTACTTTCTATTTTATTTATATCAAGTATGTTACCAACTATTTCAAGTAATGTTTGTGAAGCATTTATTATATCATCTGAATCTTCTACTACTTCTTTTGGAACTGCATTTTTATATTGTGCGATATCTTCAGATAATCCCACTATTGCATTTAATGGTGTTCTTATTTCATGGCTCATACTTGATAGGAAATCTGATTTTGCTCTATTTGCTTTTTCTGCTTGGTTTTTAGCCATTATTACTTCTTCTAATAGTTTTACGTCTGGATTTTCTATTGTATGATACATAATAAAAATTATTAAAAATTCCATTACTGTAACTATTGTAATATTGGGATATAGTTTTTGTATGAATGCAATTACTGACATAAACATTACAAATAGTAATATAGGAAGTATTTTTCTTTTATCGATTATTTTAAAGTTTTTTATAAGTGGTATTACCCAAATTATAAGTACTATTGTTGAACATATATATAACCAATTTACAGCTAATCCTGTTGCATAACCACTTTCTGTTGTTATTGGTAACAAAATTTCTATAATAGCGCAAATAAACCAAATAATATATGATAATATTTTTAACTTTTTATAGCGTTTTTTATTTTCTCTTTTGCTTTCAACATAACATATAACGTAAATATAAAGTGTCATATATAATAAAAATGTCATTAAACAGATTAAATATATTTTTGTCATTACATGTGTATATATTGTATTTTCTAAAAATGTATAACCTATATATGAACAAGCAAGTTCGCTTGCTAAACTTATTAGGTTCACAATTAATAAGATAGAAAATATTTTTGTTTCACCTGTTTTTACGTGTTTTTTAGAAAAATATATTATATTTAAAAAACAAGAAAAAATAAATCCACATAATATAAAGTAAAAAAAATTGCTCATAACATACACCTCTATTGTAGATTTTACCACTCATTCAAAAAAAAGGAAAGATTATTTCTTTCCTAGGATTTTTACTTTTTCTTTTTCCACAGTATATTTTTTCTTCCATTGTTCAAATGAAAATGTTTTTTCGTCTATACCTATTTTACTTAATGTACTTATACTTCTTTTTCCACTTGGATCTAAAGGAAATGATTCTACATTATCCCTAAATCTAAAGTATAGCTTTTGTGTTACTTCTTCTTCATATTTTGCTTCTAATCTATTGATTATGCTTTTGATTATTTCTGTTTTTGATTTTTGAGCAAAAGGTTGAAATTCTATATGACATATTAAAATCCCATTATTAGAAACTACTGAACAAGACATTATATTTTTTGTATCTGATAAAATCGTATCTTCTATATAGTAATATGGTATTTTATGGTTATTTTTTAAAATTAGGTCACTGCCCATTCTACCCTTCATTTTTATTCCACCAGTTTTATCTTTGTATGCATATGTTCCAAGACTTAACCAACTAACTCCTTTTGAATCAACTACATGTGTATTTTGATTTAATTTTTCTTCTGTATACCCAGTCATTTCGCAAGGGTTTTTAGCAACTAATAATCCTGGTTTTTCTATATCACAATAGTTTCCAAATTCATCTAGTACTTCAATTTCTGCAAATTTATATGGTCTTAATCCTAAACGTTCTTTTTTTATTAAATGATTTAATTTTTTTTCTTGTAATGATTTATATAGTGTTACAAAAATTCCACTACTTTCTGTTGTTCCACCACCTATCGAGAAAGTGACTGGTGAAAGTGGGAAAGGTAATTTTGCTGTTCCAAATTTATGCTTTCTTGCTGTAAGATTAAAAAATTTTTCTTCACCAACTGAGCATCCTTCTCCTGTTACTGTTGGAATCATTAGATAAGGCATATTAACGTGTTTCCATGATTCATCAAAGTTTAATAGTTTACATAAATTGCCCCAGAAACCTGTACTTGCACATACAAAGTTTGGTTTATTTATTACAAGTGAACATGGAAAAAAGTCTTTATCATAAAAAGGTTCTAGAGCTATTGTACACCCACAATATAATGTATCTGATATTGCACATGATAATTCCATATGTGTATATGTTGGAATTTGAGCAAGTACTGTTAGATTTTTCATAGTCGGCATTCCAGAAACATCTGACTCTTTAAATCTTGATAGTGTAATGTAACTTCTATTTGATTGAATAACTCCTTTAGGACGTCCTGGTGATGTTGTTCCACTTGTATATGTTATAGTAGAAATATCATTTAAATCAACATTTTCTATTACTTGTTGTTTATAATTTTCTCCCATTTTTATAAAGTTTTCTTCATTAAATGTTATTCCATTATAATCATTTTTTATATATTCAAAGTTATCTGTTATTATGTGAAATTTGTTTTCTATTTCAGCATATGGATTTGTTTTTCCATTACCCTGTTTTAAAGAATTTGTTAATGAAAAACAAACAATTCTTTTTATGTTACTTTCACATATTGAATTTTTTATAGACTCATATGATATATCATCAATAAATATAGTTTCACTATTTGTTTTATTTAATATTTCTTTTAAATAATCTTTATCAAACCATTCTCCAACTGTATGTGTGTGCGCACCTATAAAACTAATAGCTAAAAGCATATATATAAACTCAGGAGTATTAGTAATGCAAATTGGAATTTGATCATCTTTCTTGTATCCTAGTACTTTTAATGATTTAGCATACATAAATGCTTTTTCAAACATTTCTTTATATGTTATTTTATTTCCACGATAAAATAAAGCTACCGCACTCATATTTTTTTCATTTCTGTTATACATTTCAACAGCCCATGAATGATTTCTATTTTGATCAATTTCTTCTAAAACTTTTTGAATTTTTTTTGTTATTTTATTTCCACATTTATATGGTTTAGAACATTGTTTTTCATTTTCTCTTTCAATTTTTATATTTTCTAACAATTCATTAAAAACATCCATAAAATCCCCTCTTTTTGTTGAGTATTCTATCAAAAACATATTTAATTGTCAAATTGTATTAATTAAACTAAAAAAGCAAACTTTAAAAGCTTACTATTCACTATTTTTTTATTTTTAAACATTTTATTTTATTATTTAATACATCCATCATTCCTTGATTAATTTCTTTTTTTGATAATACTTCGCTTT
>CAJMOW010000097.1 GCA_905215145.1 uncultured bacterium
TCCTGCATCTATGACTAAAATGATGAGTATGTTAATAATACTTGAAAGTATAGATAAAGGAATTATAAAATGGGATGAGATGGTTACTGTTTCTGCTAATGCTTCATCCATGGGGGGAAGTCAAATTTTGTTAGAAACAAATGAACAAATGAGTGTTTCTGATTTATTTAAAGGTATTGCTGTTGCAAGTGGTAATGACGCAGTGGTTGCTCTTGCAGAAAAAATAGCTGGTACTGAAGACATGTTTGTTGATATGATGAATAAAAGAGCACAAGAACTAGGACTTACTAATACAAATTTTAAAAATTGTCATGGATTACACGATGCAAATCATTATTCAAGTGCATATGACATATCTATAATTGCTCGTGAATTAGTAAAACATGAAAAATTGTTTGAATATACATCAATTTATGAAGACTATTTAAGACAAAATACTGATAGAAAAATTTGGCTTGTTAATACTAATAAACTTGTAAGATTTTATAGTGGTGTTGATGGACTTAAGACCGGTTATACAAAAGAAGCTGGGTATTGTTTAACTGCAACAGCTAAGAAAAATGGCATGAGAATAATTGCAGTTGTAATGGGAGAACCAGACAGTAAAACTAGAAATAAAGAAGTAACCGAAATGTTGGATTATTCATTCGCACAATATGAAACGGAAGAAATATTATCTAATGATAGAATACTTGATAAAGTAAAAATACTAAAAGGTAAAAAAGAATATATAGAGGTAGTCCCTAAAGAAAGCGTAACATTTTTAAATAAAAAAACAGAACCTAAAAAAAATGCAACGTTTGAATTAAAATTAGATACTTTATCCGCACCTGTAAAAGTTGGAGATAAAGTAGGTATACTAAAAATAAAAGAGGATAATAATGTAAGAGAAGTAGAAGTAACAGTAAAAGAAGATGTAGAAAAGGCAAATGTATTTGAATTTTATTTAAGAAATATAAAAGATATTTTTACAGGAAATATTTAGTAGATAAAAATTTGAGTAGATAAAAATCTACTTTTTTTTAAAATATTAAATTGTAAAATAAATGAAATAAAATTGTAAACAAAATAAATATATGTTAAAATGTAATTTAGTAGTGAGGTGGAACTATGGAAAAATATATTCCAGATATGTATCAAAAAAGTATATATGCTATTGATTATGATAAACTTATAAAAAGGGGAATAAAATGTCTTTTATTTGATTTAGATAATACAATAACACCTGTAAAAATGAAAACACCAAGTAAGAAAACAAAGAAATTTTTTAGCGATTTAAAAGAAAAAGGATTTAAAGTTATAATATTTTCAAATAGTCCTAAAAAAAGAGTTAAACCTTTTAAAGATGCATTAGATGTAGATTGTGCTGCTTCTGCACATAAACCTCATCCTAAAAAGTTTTTACAAGTATTAAAAGAATATGATTATTCAATAAGTGAAATTGCAATCATAGGAGATCAAATACTTACAGATATAGTAGGTGGTAATAACATAGGAATAACAACAATACTTGTTAATCCTATAAGTCCAATAGATTTTATTTGGACTAAATTTAATAGATTTAGAGAGAAAAAAATAATAAAAAAATTAGAACAAAAAGAATTATTTATAAGAGGAAGATATTATGAATAAGTGCACAGGCTGTGGAGTTACTCTTCAAAATACTAATTCAAAAGAATTAGGGTTTACAAAAAATATTACATCTAGTTTATGTGAAAGATGTTTTAGAATAATAAACTATAATGAATATAAAGAAGTAATAAAACAAAATAGTGAATTTATTCAAATATTAAAAAAAATAGATTCAACAAAAAACCTAGTACTATTAGTAATAGATTTGTTAAATATAAATGAATATGAAAAAATAATCAAAAATATTACAAATGATAAAATAGTAATATTAACAAAAAGAGATTTGCTACCAAAATCAGTTAAAGATGAAAAATTAATTAATTATATTAAAAATATTAAAAATGTAAAAGATGTTGTAGTAATAAGCAGTAATAAAAACTATAATTTTGATTCACTGTATGAAAAAATTAATTTATATAAAAAATCAAATGATGTATATGTAGTTGGATATACAAATTCAGGAAAATCATCTATGATAAATAAAATAATATATAATTATTCATCAAATGAAACAAAAATAACAACAAGTTTACTTCCTAATACCACTGTTGATTTAATAAAGGTGAAAATTAATGATTCATTAACACTTATAGATACACCAGGTATATTAGATGATGGAAATATAATTAATTACTTAGATAAAAAAGAAATAAAAAAATTACTTCCTAAAAAAGAAATAAAACCAATCACTTATCAATTGAAGACACAAACAACATTAATAATAGATAATATATTAAGAATTGATAGTATCACAGATTCAAATATTACTATTTTTATGTCAAATCTATTTAATATAGAAAGATTTTATAAAACTGAAAAATTAAATGATTTAGAATGTAAAGAATATAATGTTAAAAGTGGCGAAGATATAGTTATAAATGGGCTAGGATTTATAAAAGTTACAACAAATTGTTCATTAAAAATATATGTTTTAAAAGGAGTTAAAACTTATATAAGAGAAAGTTTAATTTAACTCTTTTTTTTTAGTAAAAAAAAATGTATAATTTATAATAGGTGAGGATTATGTTAGGAAATATTATTTCAACAGATGGAAATAAAATAATTATAGATTTAAAAGTCGATATAAATAAAATCCATAATTTAATAAATCTTTATGTAATAATGGAAGATGATGATAAAAAATTTGTAGGTGAGATAATTGATATTAAAGGTAATAATGCAATAATATCATTACTTGGTGAATTAATAGATGATAAATTTGTGTTTGGTATAATGTCAAAACCTGCTTTTTCAGCTAAGGTTAAATTAATTTCAAAAGAGAAAGCACCTTTAATTATTGGAATAAATAATTATGAAGAAGATAGACATTTATACATTGGAGAAAGTCCTATTTATGAAAATGTTAAAATAGGAATGGATGTTAATTCTTTTTTTAGTAACCACTTTGCTATATTTGGTTCAACAGGAAGTGGTAAATCTTGTAGTATAGCTCGTATTTTTCAAAACTTATTTTCAAAAGAAAAAATGATTCCATATAGAGCAAGTATATTTGTTTTTGATGCATATGGTGAATATCATAATGCATTTAAAGATTTGCATAAAAAAGTTCCAGAAATAAATTTTAAAGCATATACAACAAATGTTAACTCAGATACAGAATTACTTAGAATACCAATATGGTTGCTTGATACAGATGATATTGCAATACTTTTAGGTGTTGAAAAACCAAGTCAAATACCAATAATAGAAAAAGCATTAAAACTAGTTACCATATTTGGTAGAGAAGAAAGTGTAGTTTTAAAACATAAAAACGATATTATAGCTAGAGCTATATTAGAAATCTTATCAAGTGGTAGACAATCAACTCAAATAAGAGATCAAATTTTTTCAGTATTAACTCGTTATAATACTTCAGAATTAAATTTGGAAACAAAAGTATTCCAACCAGGTTATGTTAGAAGCTTAAAACAATGTTTACTAATTGATTCATCAGGTAAAATGAGAGAAATGGAACTTTTAGTAAGTTTTATAGAAAAATTTTTGGATGATTCTTTAGAATTGAAAATGCCAGATAAATCATTTAAATATACTTTAAAAGATTTAAAAGAAGCTTTTGATTTTGCTTTAATATCAGAAGGAATACTAAAAAGTGATAAAATATTTGATGAGGTAAATACATTAAAAGTTAGATTACATTCATTGATAAATAGTGATTACAGTAAATTTTTTGAATATGATAATTTTATAACGGAAGAAGCATATATTAAAGAACTTTTATCTGCTCCTAACAATAGAAAAGCACAATTAATTAATTTTAATATAAATTATGTAGATGATAGATTTGCTAAAGCATTAACTAAAATATATTCAAAGATGTTATTTAATTATTCAAAAGATAATGATCAAAAAACATCATTACCATTTCATATTGTTCTAGAAGAAGCACATAGATATGTTCAAAATGATAATGATATAAATATATTAGGATATAATATATTTGATAGAATAACAAAAGAGGGAAGAAAGTATGGGGTAATGCTTGGACTTATATCCCAAAGACCTAGTGAATTATCTGAAACTTCTTTGTCACAATGTAGCAATTTCTTGATATTTAAAATGTTACATCCAAAAGATATAAGTTATATACAAGAAATGGTTCCAAATATAACAACAGAAACTGTGGAAAAAATAAGGATACTACAACCTGGAAATTGTATTGCATTTGGTAGTGCATTTAAAATACCAGTACTTGTAAAATTTGAGATGCCTTCGCCAGCACCTACTAGTGAAAGTTGTGATATAACAAATACTTGGTTTTTAGAAAAGGAGTAGTTATCTACTCCTTTCTCCTTGATAAATATCTCTTTTTTTCATTTCTTTATCTATATCATTTAATACACAAAATTTTTTAATTAACCAGTTTGGTTCGATTAAATCTTCTTTTTTAGGATCACCAGTTATTCTATTAATAACAATTTCTGGTTTTAAATAAGTCAATTGTTCACATACGATATCTATATATTCTTCTTTAGTTAATACATGAAATTTTTCTTCTTCATACAATTTTTCTAATTGTGTGTTTTTTAATATGTGCAACATATGTATTTTGACTCCATTTATATCTAATTTATTAATATATTTTACAGTTTCAATCATCATTTCTTTTGTTTCATAAGGAAGACCATTAATTATATGAACAACTACATTAATATTTCTTTCTCTAAGTTTTAATACCATTTCTTTAAAAGTATCTAAGCTATGACATCTATTTATTAATTTACTTGTACTTTCATGAATAGTTTGTAAACCAAGTTCTACAGTTAAAAAAGTTTTTTTACTTAGTTCTTCCAAATAATCTAAACATTCATCATTAATTGAATCTGGTCTTGTAGCTATATTAAGACCTACAACGTTATCTAGTTTTAAAATAGTTTCATATTTTTCTTTTAAAACATTTACAGGAGCATATGTATTAGTATGGGCTTGAAAATATCCTATATATTTACTATTAGGCCACTTTTTAAGTAATAAATTTTTAATTGTTTCAAATTGGATAACTAGATCTTCATTTTTATTACCTGCAAATTCACCACTACCTTTATTTGAACAATAAATACAACCCTTAGTACCAACTTTTCCATCTATATTTGGGCATGTAAAACCTGCATCTAAACTTACCTTAAATACCTTACATCCAAATTTTTTTCTATAAAAATAATCCAAAGTATGATATCTTTTATTATTATCACTATATTTAAACATTTTTTTCACTTCCAGATATATTATATCATGTATATAATATTTTTTTTAAAATATAATTTAATATGAAAAATAAGTGAAAAAACTTTAT
>CAJMOW010000098.1 GCA_905215145.1 uncultured bacterium
TGGATTACTTCTTGGAGTTCTTCCTATAGGATTTTGTGAAATATCTACAACTTTGTCTATATTTTCTATACCTAGTGCGCTTTTATAAAGTCCTGGTTTTTCTTTTACTTTATATAGGTTATTAGCAACTACTTTTGATAATATTTCATTTACTAAACTACTTTTTCCACTTCCACTTACTCCAGTTACACAAATAAATTTACCAAGTGGAAATTTAACGTTTATATTTTTTAAATTGTTTTCTTTTGCACCTTTTATCTCTATAAACTTTCCATTTCCTTTTCTTCTTTTACTTGGGACTTCTATTTTTTCTTTTCCAGTTAAATATCTTCCAGTTAAACTATTTTCATTTTTCATAACTTCTTCTGGTGTACCTTTAGCAACTATGTTCCCACCATGTAATCCAGCACCGGGGCCTATATCTACTAAGTAATCACTAGCAAGCATTGTATCTGTATCATGTTCAACTACTATTAATGTATTTCCTAAATCTCTCATTTCAAGCATAGAATTTATAAGTTTTTGATTATCACGTTGATGTAAACCAATACTTGGTTCATCGAGAACATATAAAACTCCTGTAAGTCTGGAACCAATTTGAGTAGCTAAACGTATTCTTTGTGATTCTCCACCTGATAAAGTTCCTGCAGTACGTGCAAGTGTTAAATATGAAAGACCTACATTTTCTAGGAATGTTAATCTAGAATCAATTTCTTTTATTATCATTTCAGCTATTTGTTGTTTTTCTTTTGAAAGTTTTAAATTTAATATAAATTTATGTAACTCTTCAATACTTAATAATGTTATTTCGTATATATTTTTTTTATTTACAAGTACAGATAAAACTGATGAATCTAATCTAGAGCCTTTACATTTTGGACAAGTTGTTTCCACCATATATTGTTGAATCCAATCTCTTATCCATGTACTTTTTGTTTCAACATATCTTCTTTCTAAATTAGTTATTATTCCCTCATAATAATCTTTACTTATTCTTTTGTTACCATTTTTTGAAACATAATTAAATTCTAATAAATCTTTAGAACCATACAATATTATATTTAAGTCTTTTTTAGGTAAATTTTTTATTTTTTCATTTAAATCAATATTATAATATTTAGCTACTGTAGATATTTGTGTACTTATTATACTACTATCATCATCTAAATTAATTGCTACTATAGCTCCTTCATTTATACTTAAATCTTTGTTTGGTATTATTAAATCTTCATCTATAGAAAGTTTAATACCTAACCCTTTACATTCACTACATGCTCCATATGGTGCATTAAAGGAAAACATTCTAGGTTCTAATTCTGGAAGTGAAAAATCACATTCTGGGCATGCATAATTTTCGCTCATAACTATTGAATCTTTCGATACAACATCAACTACAACTTTTCCTTTTGATAGCTTTGCTGCAGTTTCTATTGAATCATATAATCTACTTCTAATTCCATCTTTGATTATTATTCTATCAATAACTACTTCAATATTATGTTTTTTATTTTTATCTAATTCTTTTACCTCTTCTATATCAAATTCTTCACCATCTATTTTTAATCTAACATAACCATCTTTTTTTAATTTTTCTATTAGTGTTGCCTGGCTACCTTTTTCACCAAACACAACTGGACTTAATATTTTAATTTTTGTATTTTCTTCTAAATTTAAAACCTGATCAACCATTTCTTCATAACTTTGACTACTAATTGGTTTATTATGAACAGGACAATATGGTACACCTATTCTAGCATATAAAAGTCTTAAAAAATCATAAATTTCTGTTACAGTTCCAACTGTACTTCTAGGATTTTTATTTGTAGTTTTTTGATCTATACTTATTGCTGGACTTAATCCCTCTATTGAATCAACATTAGGTTTTTCAGTTCCACCTAAAAATTGTCTTGCATAATTGCTTAAGCTTTCAACGTACCTTCTTTGACCTTCTGCATATATAGTATCAAAAGCTAAACTACTTTTTCCACTACCACTTACACCTGTCATTACAATAAGTTTATTTTTAGGAAGTTCAATATCAATATTTTTTAAATTATTTTCTTTTGCACCTTTTATTATTATTTTATCCATACTATCACCTTTATTTAATTTTTACTACACATATAATTTTATACTTACGAACAATTGTTTGTAAAAACACATCATTATTTTAGCACATTTTTCACTTATTTCAAATAGTTTTTTCACAAAAATAAAAATTATTATTGATTTAACTAATAGATAAATGCTATACTTTAAGAGAGCCTATAAAACTCTCTAGAAGTTTGAGGTGTTTTTTTATGACAAAGTATATTTTTGTAACAGGTGGCGTTGTTTCTGGATTAGGGAAAGGTATTACTGCTGCTTCTGTTGCACTATTATTAAAATCCAGAGGATACAAAGTATTTATGCAAAAATTTGATCCATATATTAATGTAGACCCTGGTACTATGAATCCAATACAACATGGAGAGGTTTATGTAACTTATGATGGTTGTGAAACTGACCTAGATTTAGGTCATTATGAAAGATTTATTGATGAGGAATTAAATTATACTTCTAATATAACAAGTGGCAAAATATATTCTGCTGTTATAGAAAAAGAAAGAAAAGGAGATTACTTAGGTGCGACTGTACAAATGGTACCTCATGTAACAAACGAAATTAAAAACAAGGTTTATGAAGCTGGTATATCTAGTGGAGCTGAATTTGTTATCACTGAAATTGGTGGAACTGTTGGTGATATAGAGTCAAGTACATTTATTGAAGCTTTAAGACAAATACAATATGAAAAAGGTGAAGAAAACACATTTTTTATCCATACAACATTAATTCCATATATATATGGTTCTAATGAGCTTAAAACAAAACCAACTCAAAATAGTGTTAAAGATTTAAGAAATATGGGAATTAGACCAAACGCATTAGTTTGTAGAACACCTTTCCCAACTAGTGAATCTATTAAGAAAAAATTATCACTATTTTGTTCTATTCCAGAAGAAAATATAATAGATGCAGTTGATGTTAAAAATATATATCAAATTCCTATTAATTTTTATGAACAAAAAATTGATGAAAGAATCTTAAATCAATTTAAAATGCCTATAAAAAAAGCCAATATTAAATATTGGGAAGATCTAATAAAAACAGTAGATAATTTAAATAACGAAATTGAAATCGCACTTGTAGGTAAGTATGTAGAACTACATGATGCATATCTATCAGTAGCAGAATCACTTAGACATGCAGGATATAAATATAAAACAAAAATAAATATCAACTGGATTGATTCTGAATCATTAGAAAAAAATGATGTTAATTTAAAAGAAATATTTAAAAATTCTAAAGGAATATTAGTACCAGGTGGTTTTGGTAATCGTGGTATTGAAGGAAAAATAAAAGCAATCAATTATTCTAGAGAAAACAACATTCCATTTCTTGGTATTTGTCTTGGTATGCAACTTGCCGTAATTGAATTTGCACGTAATGTATGTGGTATTAAAGAAGCTTCTTCCACAGAATTTAATGAATTATGCCCTGAACCTATAATAGATTTAATGGCAGATCAAAAATCAATTACAAATATGGGTGGAACGCTAAGACTTGGAAACTATGAATGTACATTAGTACATGATACTTTAGCTTACAAAGATTATAAACAAGATAAAATATTAGAACGTCATCGCCATAGATATGAGTTTAATAATAAATATAAAGAAACTTTAGAAAAAAAAGGTATGGTTTTTTCAGGTATAAATGAAGCAAGTAATTTAGTTGAGATTGTTGAATATCCTAAACATAAACATTTTATAGCTTGTCAATTTCATCCTGAATTTAAAAGTAGACCTACTAGACCTCACCCACTTTTTGATTCATTTATAAAAGCAAGTTTAAATTAACTTGCTTTTAATATTCTTCTAAAACTATATTTTTTTCATATATTATTTTTGCTACTTCTTTTCCAACATATCTATAATGCCATGGTTCATATTTAAATCCCGTTATGTTTTCTTTTCCTTTTGGATATCTTAATATAAAACCATATTTATATGCATTATCCCTCATCCATTCAAATTCATCACTAAATTCAAAATCATCATAGCTATTATTTGAACCCATTACATCTACAGCTAAGCCAGTTTGATGTTCTGAGTGTCCAGGTTTTGCACTACAACTTAAAGCATATTCTATTCCATATTTTTCTGTATAGTAATTAAATAATTTATCTTGATATTCATAATTTCTATACGCAGAAACCGCTATTACTTTATATCCAAGTTTTGATGCATCACTACTAAGTGTTTCAAATGCTTCTTTAGCATCTTTTCTTAAAAATTTACCTTCATTTGAATATTTAACATTTATTTCTTCCAAATCATTTGGTACATAATTTTTATCAAGTTTGTTATTTTTATTAACTAAAACCAAAAGTTCATTTGGATTTTCTATTGTCTTTATATTTTTATAAAACATATTTTTAAAATTCACATCCTTCAAAAAAAATAGTAAAATTAATCCTATAAATATAACATAAAATATTATTTTATATACCTTGTTCATATAATCTCCTTTAATAAATTATATGAAATAATAAATAATAATTACGCTTATTTATAACCTATAATTTTACATTTTTTTTAAACTATCTATTTGCTTTTGATAATCATGACTATTTGTTATATAACTTCCTACAACATATATATCAGAATTTACTTTTGAAATAGTGTCATTATTTATTCCACCATCTACTTCTATAATAAAATTGTTTTCTTTTTTTAATTCATTTAATTTATTAACTTTTGGAATAACGTCTTCTATAAATTTTTGACCTCCAAAACCTGGTTCAACTGTCATAACAAGTACTAAATCTATATATTTTAAATATGGTAATATAAAATTAACATCTGTTTTAGGTTTAATTGATATTCCTACCTTTATGTTTTGTTTTTTTATATAATTTATTAAAAACATTATATCCTGATTAACTTCTAAATGAAATGTTATATATTCAGGTTTTATTATCTTAAAGTCATCTACATATTTTTTTACGTCTTCTACCATTAAATGTATATCTTTTGGTTTGTTAGTACCCTCTATTAATGGTTTTAACTCATTTATATTCCATGTTTTATTTGGTACAAATTTTCCATCCATTATATCTAAGTGCATATAATCAATAGATGTTTCATCTATTTTTTTTATATTTTCTTTTATATTTTCTTTTATTGATAATATAGATGCTGAAATCATATTTCACCTCTTAATAAATTTTAAATAGTTTTCATATCTACTTTTCATAATAACATTTTCTTTTA
>CAJMOW010000099.1 GCA_905215145.1 uncultured bacterium
TAGGTAAAACTTCACCAGTAGAAATATCTACTTTTGTTATTTCTACACTTCCAATAATAGGTTTGTTTTGCATTTCTGCTTTAACAATTTCTCCATTATCTTTAACTTCAAAATAAACTTTTTCAGTAGTAATTACATATCCAGTAGATGCTTCCTTTTCCAAAATATAATACTTACCAACTTTCAAATCATCAATAATAATTTTACCTTCTTCATTAGTTGTTCCAGTATATATTAATTCATCTTTATCTGTATAAATTTCAAGAATTGTATTTGGTATAACATCTCCTGTTATTAAGTCTTTTTTAGTTATTTCAACTTTTCCTTTTTTATAATAATTATTTAAAGTCATATCTTTTATAATTAAACTTGCATATTGATCTTTAAATGTTAGTTCAAATGAATATTTTGTTTCATCAAGAACATAATCTTTTAATGTTGAAATTTCCTTTATATAATATTTTCCAAGTTCCAAGTTATCAATACTTACTTTACCATTCTTTGTTTTTACTTCTTTAATTAATTCATCTTTTGAATATATTTTTTTACTACCAATATAGATATCCTCATCAGCATATAATCCTAGTACAACATCATCTAATAAAGTTTTTTCGTAATGGTAAGTTCCATCTTCTATGACAAACTTTTCGCCATTTTTAACAATATCAACTTTTCCTTTAACTCTTTCATTTGCAAAATCAACTAATAATAATGCACCATAATTTTCATCTAAAATTATTTCACTACCATCACCTATATGAACGCTTAATGGTTTATCATTCCAAACATAACCTTCAACTCTTTGATCTTCAACTTCTTCTAAAAGAAAATCGCCAACTAAAGTAGAAGGTGTGATAATTATTCCATTTGAATCAGTTTCATATACACATACTTTTTGTGCAGTAGGATATGTAATAGTTTGACATACATATTCATTAGTTTTTGCATTTTTAATTTTAAACTTAATACCTTTTCTAGTAATAGTTTCACCTGTTTCCTTATCAACTTTTACTATTTTTATTTTTGCTTCAATAGGAGCATTAGATATTAACTTATATATATCCTTTTCGCTATTTTCATCAATAACAACTTCAAAATCTTTAACCTTTTCATAATTAGGTGTTGATGTTACTTGTTTAAAAGTATAAGAACCATAAGGTAATTTTATTTCTGCAAATCCTTTTTTATCTGTGGTAATCTTTCCAACCATACAAATATTACCAGTAGTTGATTTTAGTAGATTTTTTTGAGTACAATTATTTAAATATATTTCAAATGTAATGTTTGGCTCACCCTTGAGTATTCCAGTAGAACCATTAGCAAATGTTTTAAACAATTTTACATCTGCTTCTATTACTTTTTCATACACCTCTAACTCTGCAAGTAAATTATCTTTATCAACAGTAAAAGTGTATTTATTTTTATCAAGTGTGTAACCCTTGCTTGGTGTGATTTCTTTAACAGTAAAATCACCTAAATTTGGTAAATAATCACTTATTCCATAACCATATTCATCAGTTATAATTTCACCAATTTTTTCATTGTTTAAATTATAAATACCATACACTGCTCCTTTTAAACTAGCATTACCTTGTGCATTACTTTCTTTTGTATCACTATCAACTTTATAAATTTTCAATCTTCCACCTACTGATGTTATTTCAACATTTGCTGGTACTGGATCATAATTTCCTACTCGCATCACATTTTGCGAATGGTTAGAAAAATATACTATTGGATTAGTAGAATATTTAGTAGCATTTTTTGCTAATTTAACTTTAACTTGACCAACTGATGTAGGTGTTATTGTTAAAGTATTACCATTAATAGTTGCAGTTCCATTTTCAGCAGATACTACTTTAAAATTACTTAATACTCCATTTTGATCTACCAAATCTTGACTTTTACCAATCGGTACTTTTATGTCAGTATTAAAACTTGGTCTTTTATAATGATTAGCAACTAGGCTTTCCATTTCTGCAATCTCACTAGCAAATTTATTTGGTAAGTCATTACCATTTAATGTATCAGTAAACACTATTCTTGAAGTTGGCTCTGCTGTTCGCCAAATTAATACTTGAGTAATTACATACCACTTGTTATTTGAATGGTCATAACCATTTTCATTGTATTGATAACCATAATATGCCAGTAATGAAATTCTATCCCATTGTTCTTGAGTCATGTTAAGATATGTTGCATAATCACTTCTTGCAATATTGTAATAAGGCAAATTGTTATCTATATCAACATATGGTTGAAGACAGTAGACAAATGCATTATCTTCACTTCGTCTAATAAAAGATCCTTGTTGATATTTTATATAACCATCTGCCCTATATTTTCGTATAAAAATATTGGCTATCTTTTCAGCTGGCCAAATTGCTTGTCCTGTATATTCTTCAGCATTTGCTTTTGAAATACCAAAAAATAAAGACAAAAAAAGTATGCCTAAAATTGCATACAATGATTTTCTTTTTTTCATTTCATTAAATTCCTCTCTTTCACAAAAAAAGACACTTCAAAGTGCCTAAAATAATTTTAACATTTCTCCCAAATATCGACCAGAAAAACTATTTATAGTGGAACAAGAATATCCCATACCTGTTGATTCGCCATATTCAATACAAGCATTTAAGCATTCTTCTTGACTACCATATTTTTCAATCGCAAAATCGACTTTTGCCCAACTCCACGCAGGAGAATTGTAATATTCATCTTCTGTTATACCGAGTTCATCCCAAGCAGTAATATCTTTTTTTGTATCTGTATCTACTTTTGGAATTTCACTTGATGGTTGTTTTTCTTCTTGCTTTGTTTCTGATTTAGGAGTTTTATTTTTTGCTTCAACTTTCTGTTCGCTTTTAGATGTTGAATTATCATTTGATTCAATTAATTCATTACTATCTTTTTCTTTTACTTCTTCTATTAATGTTTCATTATCTTGATTATTATTAGTTTCATTAATCACATCTGTCTTTTTATCTTTATTGGAAACTTTTATATTTTGTCTATTGTATAAACTAAAGAAAATTATCAAAACTAAAGATAGTCCAATCAAAACACCTAAAATAAGCCTTATTTTGTGAGATTTATTTTCTCCTCTCATAGCATATCATACCTCACTTTCAAACTTCTTATATTGACTAAAAACAGATAAATACAAGTATATATCTATATAATATTAATCACTCAAAAAGTTAAAATTTGCAAGAGTTTTTTCTCATCTTTTTTAATTACTATGGAATTTTTAATTTTTCCTGTATAATATACATTTATATTTCACTCCTTTCATTCAATTTAGTTTTTTGTTTACGAGATCACTATAAACTCAAAATTAAAATAAAAAAGAGTCATATTTCCTGACTCCTATGGTTACTATTTTAATTTTATTATTTATAAACTATTAAATTAAATGCTATTCCAAATCTAACAATAGCACTACATTTTATTGTATTAAATGTCTCTCTGCCTAAAACAAATTTTGCTTTTATTGATGCTTCTGATTTCCCACATAATAAACAATCATTAATATAAGCATTTTCTTCTTTAGACATTATAGAATACAACTTATTAAGTTGAATATTAAATTCATTATATTTTTGTTCATTATCCAATTTATATTCAATTGCAATGCCAACAGGATCAGAAATATTATTTGTAAATTGTTCTAATCTTGGTCTATAATTTGGTGTCAATCGAACATGATAACCATTAATAAACTTATTTCTTGCTATTTTTAATTCTCGTAATTTATCTACAACCTTTTCAAATGTTGCTGGTATATCATATATAACCATTTCATCTTTTGTTAATGTAAAGTTATCAGCATATTCTTCTTGTAGATTTTGTTCTAATTTAAAATCCATAGTAACCACCTTCCTTAAAACAAAAGAGAGAAAATTAGGGGAAGTTAATCCTTAATTTTCTCTCTTAACATAACTTAACATATCTTTTTTAGAGGCACTTAAAACTTGCGAATTTTCGTAAAAGTTATTATTTACAAAATAATAATTTGAATAATAAACATTTTTAACAAAATTCATATCATCAACCTCTTTCAATAAAAAAGGGGAGAAAAAGCTAGTAGTTGTTTCATAATAGAAATTGATACTGCTTCTTCTACCCTAACAATTAAATATTAAATTTGTTACAAATAGCACTGGCTATCAATAACTTTTAAATTAAATTAATTGTTTTCTATTCTAATATTTTTATCAAAATATGTCAATAGGATTTTTTTAAAATAAATAAAAAATACAAAGAAATTAAACTATCTCTCTGCACAATTTGTTTATTTTACTATATTATAACACTTGACAAAACGAAGTCAAGTTTATTATGTGTCTAATTTATGTCGTTTTATGCTGTTTTTATGTCGTTTTAAAAAAAGCATTTATTTGGTGTTTAATTCGTCTAAAATGTACCTTTCCAATTTATCTAACAATTCTTCTTCTGTCATTCTATTTATTTCGTCTTGTAAACTCTTGTACTTGATTTCTGCAAGTTCTTTTGTATCTTCAATTCCACTGAAAGCATTTTCAATGGCATATTGTCCAGATACATCTTCAAATGTTATAACAGCACCATATTCATAAATAGTTTTTTCTTTTAAAGGCAATGGTTTATATTCTTCATCAAGTGCTGGTGGTGAAATATGCTTAAACTTAATTAAATATAAATTAATTAATAAACTTTCCTTTTCCATAACATCCTTAAAAAGGACTGCATCTTTATAGTGATTATTTTTAATATAAGAATCTTGCCTATCATCTTTTAATTTAGCAACATAATCTTCGAAACTTCCAATCTCATTATTAAAACTTAAAAGTTCTGTATATTCTTTTTTATAATCTCTTAATTGGCTTTTTTCAACAAGTTCATAAATTTTTTTAAATTTGTTATTCATAATACACTATCCTCTTTTCATTAATTTAAATATTTTAAATTATTAATTTGGATTTGTTTAATTAATTGTACCATACAAAAGTACAATTTGTAACAAATAATTATAAATTAACTATAAAACTTCTAGTTTTTTCATAAAATGATGTTTTCATAATCTTTTGAAAAAGATATACAAATAAAACAATTTCCATAGTTGACATTAATATAACTATATTATTCACAAAACCTGCACTCATTACACTGATAGACATATCGCTAGGAATGCCAGTTATATTGCTAATATAATTAGCAAATTTCAAATTAATTCTAATAACATATAAA
>CAJMOW010000100.1 GCA_905215145.1 uncultured bacterium
GGATTTGGAAATTTATATTGAAATAGCGCTGGCAGTATTAAATCGAGAACTGCTTTGTTTGAGGATATTACTATATTAGATGAAACATCTCAAATATATTATATAGATGAAAAAATAAATTTAATTGCAAAACCTACTAGTTCTGAGTTAAATATTGTATTACCTGCTGCTAACGATAAATATATTGGGAAAAACATTACTATATATAAACCAGTTAGCACAGGTTCTGTATCTATCTATGTAGGGATATTTACTGTTGATTCTCCTACTTTAACTATTCCCGCAAACACAGCGCAATTATTAATATATACATATAATCCATTAGCAAATTTAACTACCCGTCCATGATCATTAAGTAACGGAGAAACTAACGCAAGTGCTGTATTATATTCAGGACATATTTCTATACCTACAAATATATCATCAGATCCTTTTAGTTGTACTCTAACAAAATATAGTTCAGCTCCTAATATAGAAGTACAGAGTGTACAGTATCAATACGCATCAAATCCTGATGTTAATCAAACTAATAACTGATTTGGATATATATACCACAATATAGGACATACTAATTATGCTATTAGTTTAACTCCTGTTCCTTATGAGTATTGAGTTACTGATCCAAATAGAGGTATGGATATTAATGATGTGATTTGTCGGGTAGTAAAAAAATATAATAATACATGTATATTTCAAATTAATAAAACAGATGGAGCTAGAATATATCAAGAGTTAGATTTTGTAATATACGGCTCTATTTAAAATAATAAGGACTAATATGAAATTTAATATAGTAGAAAGAATTCTTTTACCTCAAATGATTAAAACAGCAATTAAACAAGGTAATTTAATTGAGATGATGTCTGTTGAGCATATAATTAAGAAAATGAGTTTTGATGAAGATGAGATTAGTAAATTTGAGTTAAAAACCCTAGATAACGGAAACATATCGTGAAATACTAAAACCGCTATCGATAAAGAAATAACGTTCACTAAAGAACAAATTGATATATTAAATAAAACAATCAATTATTATGATGAAAATAAATTGATTGAACTAAGTATGATCTCATTAATTGTTAAAATTAAAGATTTGAGTGAAAAAAATTCTGATTAATATAGGTATTTATACTATACTAATTCTTATAATTGTTTGATTATATCATAGTAATCAAAAAAATAAAGAAGCTTATAGTATTGCTGAAAGTAATTATAAAACTGAGTTACTTGCTAAAAATGGAGAGAATAGAATTTTACAATTAACTTTAGATCAATTTGAATACCAACAAGATTCTATTATGAAAAAAATGGATAGTGTCATTCAAGATAACAAAATCAAGGCAAAAACTATTCAATTTTTAGCATATCAAAAAGTAGAAATAACAAAAACTGATACTATTAGACTTGTTGATACTGTATTTCAAAAAGGAGTAAATATTGATACTACTTTAATTGATCCATATTATTCTCTTAATCTAAAATTAAAGTATCCTTCGGAAATAGTAGTTTCTCCTAAATTTATAAACGAGAATTATATTATTTCTCATTATAAAAAAGAAACAATTAAACCTAAGAAGTGTTGACCGCTAAGGTGATTTCAAAGAAAACATATTGTAGGCGAAATTACAGTAGTAAATTCCAATATATATAGTTCACAAAAAGAATCAAAATTTATAGAGATTATAGATACAAAAAACAAGAAGTAATTTCATAAAATCTTTTTTAAAATTAATGTCAAAAAAACAATAATATTTACTTTTGATTTTAGTTTTTAAAAGTCTAATTTTGTGAAATTAATAATAAGAAACAATAAGTTAATGGCAGAATTACCAAATTTATTTGATAGTTTACTAGAAGATAATAAAACTACTACAACTGAGCAAGTTGAGGTAGAAGGATCTAGTACAACTGAGACAGGAGAGATTAGTCAACCTGAATTAGAGAATCAAAGTAATAGTGATTCAAATGAAGAAGTAGATATTAATCCTATTGAAGAATTCTTAAAAGAGAAAGGTATTGAAGATGTTTCAAAGATTAAATATGAAACAGAAGATGGAGAAATTCAAGAAGTAGATTTTAATTCTTTAAGCGGAAAAGAACAGTTAACAATTCTCAAAGAACTTTCTACTCCTGACTTATCTGAATCAGAAATAAACACGGTACAGTGGCTTAGAAATAATGGAGTTACACTAGAACAAGCAATAGATTATTTTAAACAGACTGCTGTTGAAGAATATAAAGCTTCATTAAATAATAATGCTCCAGAACAACACTACGATGTAGATTCATATTCTGATGATGAATTATACTTTGCAGATTTAAAAGCAAGATATACTAGTATGTCAGATGAAGAATTAAAGTATGAATTAGATAAAGCAAAGGAGAATGAAGATTTATTTAAAAAGAAAGTTGAGATTATTCGAAATGACTATAAGGAAAAAGAGAAAGAAGCTGCCTTAGAAGCACAAAGAAGAGAAGAAGAGGAATATAATCAACTTCGTTCTGCTTTAACTGAATCTGTTTCTAATTTTAAAGAAATATCTTTTGATTATAAAGATCCAGAAAGTGATGTTTTAGTTATTGAAGATGATGAAAAATCTAAAATATTATCTTATTTACTAGAACAAGATACTAATGGATATAGTCAGTTTTTTAAAGATTTAAATGATCCAAAAGTTTTAGTTGAACTAGCATGGTATAGACTTTTTGGACAAGATGCTATTTCAAATATTAGCGAATATTGGAAAGATATTTTAAAACAGGAACGTCGTACAGCAAAAAGTAATAAAAATTTTTCTGCTAGTCAAACAGTAGTAGATAAAACTAATGCTAACGATAAATCTGAAAAACCTAAAACACTTTCTGATCTATACGATAAATATTATAGATAAGAATAAAAGTTATATTTTTTAAACAAAATTTTTAATAAGTAATTATGAGAATATCTAATTTTACAACAGTACGTCCCGAAATGGCTTCGACTCGTACTGCAGAGGACTTTATGAAGTTCTTGGGTGGATGAGCGCCCCTTTAGGTAGAAATACTTATTGAAAAATTGCGTAAAATCGGCGAAACCGTCCTAATTCTCAGCGGCAACACCGAGGTAAAATATATAATAATATATATATTCACCGTAGAGCATAGAGATTGAAACTTTATTTATAAAGAATATAATATCTCCAAGAGTACGCAACATCTATTAGATGAAAACGTATGCCGACCTTACAAGATGGTAAATTGTAAGAACTATAAGATAAAAAACTTATAGGATAACAAAAGCATGGCAAATCCTGCTCGTTTAGGTATCGTATCTTCATTGTATGATCAGTATACTGCTACGCATCTTACTGAAGCATTAATGAACGTATATACTCTAGACAAAGGTAGACCCAATGCTTTTCAAAGTATTAACTCGTTCATGGTTGAATGGGATATTAATGTAAACCGTATTAAAAGAGTACACTTCCTAACTGTACCTGAAGGTAATGGCGCAAATGGATCAGATATTATCTTCCATTTCCCTGAAAACTACTATCAGAAAAACGATACCTTTATTATTGAAGGTTCTCGTCAACAGGTTATTGTTCTAAATCGTCCGATTAGACGTCGCGACAACGATTGGGAAGTAGTTGGTAAATTACAAGGTGACGATTATAGTGAAGTACTTGATCTTTCTGCTTGTCAGCCTGGTATGAATACGCGTTTCTTAACGAACTATCAACCTGAGATGCATAAACTTCTTTGTGCACTTGTAGCGTAAGCTACTCGATTAAACTCTTCTAATTATGGGAAAGCTAAGTCTTATAATAAATAAGATATGCCAATCCATAGCGAAGATCTCTTATATAGAGATTGTGCTTAACGACTATCGAAAACATAGCTTATAAGAAATATATAAGTGAAGAAGTGAGTAGAGTAGGGTAACACCGAAACGGAGAGCCTCTTTATAACGGTAATAGAAGTAAAGAGGGTGATATAGTCTAAACTTATTGGAAACAGTAAGAAAATTAGTTGTAACTTGGAGGAAGGTTACACAAAATACCAGAGTAAAACAAAAATGTATTGCTCCTTTGTTGCGTAAGCAACATCGAATAATCTCTTTAATTGCTGGAAGCCTAAGTTAAAAGTAATATGGTAATCAGCAGCCAAGATTTAGATTACATAAGCGTCATTGACGAAATGCTAAATAAGGTTCAACGACTATCCCAATAGGGAGTAAGACTACAGTCTGAAATGGGAGATAACTTTATAAAAGTATAAATATGAAAACAATTCTATATATTACAGTAAATACAATAAATAATAAAATCTATATAGGAGTTCACTCAACAAAAAATCCTGATATATTTGATGGATATTTAGGTTGCGGTTGTTATTTTAATCAACCAAGTACATATAAGAATTCTAAGACTCCTTTTCAATATGCTATAAATAAGTATGGAGTTAACGCTTTTAGAAGATATACATTAGCTGTATTTGATACAGCAGAAGAAGCATTTTCTTTAGAATCAAAAATTGTAAATGAAGAGTTTATAAAAAAACCGTATGTATATAATGCTATTGTTGGAGGAAAAAAAGGTCCAGATCAATCTATTACTATTTACCAATATGATCTTGAAGGAGCTTTTATTGATTCTTATAGTTCGTATAAAAAAGCTGCGGAATGTTTTGGTTGCTCTACAACTAGTATTGAAAATGCGGTTAAATTTAAATCTACTTCACAAAAAAGTTTATGAACAACCTATTATACATCTAAATTAAACATTCAAGATTTTAATATTTTCAATCCTGGAAGTATTTATGAATTTAATGAAAATTTAGATTTTATTAAAAGTTATGATTCTGTAACAGATATTATAAAAAAGTATTCCGTAAGTAGAACTACTATTAACAGGGCCATACAAGGTAAATATTCTGTGAATGGTAAATATTATTCTAGAGAATTTTTTGAAAAATTTCCTTTAACTCAAACAAAGTCAATTAAAAATTGTAAAATATACCTATATAATTTAGATGGAACTTTTTATAAAGAATTTTCTTCTCCAATAGCTTGTGCAAGAGAATTTGGACTTAAAAGTTCTTCATCTATATCTTCAGCAATTCGTTTAGGTAGAACATTTAAAGGATTTCAGGTATATTTAGAAAAAGTCGATTGCGCAAAACAGTTAAAATTAAATAACCAGAAACAGATTGTACAACAATTTGATT
>CAJMOW010000101.1 GCA_905215145.1 uncultured bacterium
GGATATTTACACGGAAAATTACAAAAATATTTTTACTATTGATTTTCTTACTATTTTTATTACTTATTTTCTTATTATTTTTACTTATGATTTTATTAATGCTGAAACTTGAGCTGGAACTCCAGCTCTTAATCCAGATTTTATTATTGCTAAACCTCCAGCTAAACTTATTGATAATGATATAAGAAATTCAATTAATGCTTTTGCTTTTCCCCCGTAAAGGAAAGCATAGCAGAGATGCTATTGATTTTCTTATTATTTTTACTATTGAAATTCCTCCAGTTGAATTTCCAGCTGTTATTTATGATGCAAAATAAGGTAAAAAGAATCGCTCTTGCTGTTTCCTTTACGGGGGATGGAGTGAAGAGAATTAATTATATCACTCATCCAGTTATATTTCCAGTTAATAATTAAGATAATAATCTGGATATTATATATGAAAATCTTATAGATTTTATTACTTATTTTCACTATCACGCCCGTAAAGGAAGGATCACGGAAGAGATCTTATTAATTCTTTTAATATATTTTCAGCTGATAATCCAGCTGTTGCTTATAATTTTAATCCAGTTAAACCTAATGAAATAGCTATTTATGAATTTATTAGAGCTTTTACCGTTTCCCCCGTAAAGGAAATGCAAAGAGAAAATCCTAATTATCTTATTATTAAATCATATAAAATTAGTATTAATTTTAGTTATAGTAAAATTTGAAGATATGCGCGTCATTGAAATTAACGATATGCTTTATAAAATTGCAGATAGAGATTATACTTTTATAAAAGAAGAAGTAGAAAAATATTTACTTCGAGAAGAAAGTAAAGGTGCTATTAAACAGATTATCGATAGAGTTATCCATTATAATAAGCCAGCTGTTGCTGATTTATCTATTAAAGAGATTAATGAAGGAGAATATGGAATTAAATTTAATGAACAAAATTATTGAGATAATTATATTATAACTATTAAAGTTATTGATAGAACATTCTATAATAATTTTTTAAAATTCTATAATATTATTTTAACGTAATATAATTTTATTACTTATGAAAATTGTAGATATAAATAACAAATTATATATAGTTTCAGAAACTAAATATAAAGAAATTAAAGCTATTCGTAAAGAATATATTAATAGTATAGGAAAAGATTCTGAACGAAATAGTTATTTAAAATATATTGAATATTTTAATACTTTTGTTAAAGAGAATAAAGGAAATTCTCCTAATACTACTATTATAGATATTAGGATAAATAATAAGTAATTATTAATTAGGTTTAACTTGGATTAAAAATAATAGAAATAATGATAAAGATAAATATAATGAGATAAAATAAAAAAAGATAATAGAGATGATAATAGAAAATATTATACTAATAATGGAATTAAACATAAATGTGATATGAATAAAGTATTTAATATAATATATAATATATAAATGTTGGGGGGCTATTTCTAATGATTATAGTGAGGATAAATGTTGAATTATTAAATATAATATAGAATTGTGCAGAAAGAGAAAATACTTATAATGTATAATTTATATTGTATAAGTGAAGAAAAGAGAATTATTTTAATAATAATAAAATAAATAATGATATAATTAAATATATTATTAATAAAAATAATAATTATGATAATGTTGAGATTAGAATAAAAATGAAAAAATAGTTGTTCTATTGATAAAGAAAGTAATTATAGTAAAAGTATTAGGTTGTTAAATATAATATATAGATGTGAAGATGGGGCTATTTCTAATGATCCCCCGGCTACTATTATCGGTCTTGAAGTCCCCCGTCAATGATATTAGAAAATATATTATTTCAAGTATTATAAATATAGTTATTAAAAATAATAATATTCAAGATATAATTAAAACTACTCAACCTCTTATAATTATCAGAACAAATCTTGGAATACAAATAACTAATCTTAATATTGTTATGAAAGTAGGTATCTTAAATTTTATTAATGCTATAATAGTTAGTATAGTTAGTCTTATTGCTATTATTAACAGCGGAGCTAAGTTTATATTCAATAGTGAATATAAACAAGCTATAATTGGTGTTATAGCAGCAGCTATACTTACAATTAATTTAGTTTATCTTGGTACAAGACTTGCAAGGATATTTGGGAAGAAGTAATATTCTTCCCTTTCTTTTTATTACAAAACCTCTTATACTTGTCAAAATGAATTTTGGCATAATGGTTATGCCAATCGCAGTAACCGTAGCGAAGTTACTGTGAATAATAATGAAGCTCGTGCTAAAGGAGCACGTATTACAATTATGGAAACTTATAAAGTAAAGTTCCAGCGTATTGGTGTTTATAGCCATATTGATGACATTCGTTATCGTATCATTCTTGATAAGTTTATTCCTGGTTATAAAATAGACGCTGACGGGCAACTATTCAAGACTACTGTCAATTATATTGACATTCTTTCAAGTGCTTTAATTGCACAGACTATTCGTTGTATACCAAATCTTGGTATTATCCATGCTTATCTTATGGAAAAGAATTTGCGTGGAACTGGCAAACGTATTGGTATAAATGCTGCACAATTGCAAGCATATCTTACTGATGCTGATGTTACACTCGAACGAACTGAATTTCATCCTGGCGAGGAATATACTACTACCGATGGAGAAGTTTGTATTCACAAATTTGATGGTTATACTACTAATATCACAGATATAGTAATTACCGCAAATGCTGAGAGCATTGGTGATCGTATTATCAATTGTATTATGCTTGGCAGTATTTGATATTATAGTGCTTGTGGGAGAAATCCTACAAGCACTATTTTTATTTAACAACCTCTTATAATAGTCAAAATGAAACTTGGCTGGGAAATATCATATTTCCAATTAAGCCTACTTTTATTTATATTAATTTTATTCATTTTATTATTTATGATAAATGATAGAGTATTAACAGAATATTTCCTTTTTGTAGAATTAGGGCAAGTAATAGCAATAACTATTCTAATTATTTTAGCAATAATCGGATACATCCAAATAAAGAAAGAAAAATGATAATCATTTTAATAACTATTATTATATTTATAATTATAGAGATAATCTTTAAGATCATTAATAAACAAGAGTTATGATTTTAATTATATTAAAAGCTATCGCTTTAATAGTATTATATTCAATAATACTTTATGGAATAATAGTATCAACTAAATCTATTTTTGAAGATTAAAACAACCTCAAAATAATTATCATAATAAATATTGGAAAATATGGAAACAAAAGTATGTAAAGTATGCGGACAAGAATTACCTTTATCCGAATTTAGAAAATCACCATTTACTACAAATGGTATCGCAACTTGTAATAAATGCGTAAGTGATAAAATAAAAAAAACAAAATTATTTAAAGAAACAACAGGTTCTACTAATAGTGAGTTAGCTAAATTCACTCCAAGAGAATTAATAGAAGAACTAAAATCAAGAGGATATAAAGGAAAGTTATACGTAACAAGAACAATAGAATTGTAATTATAAATACTTTATAATAACTTTTTGTTATGGGAGATTATCTTTAGTAGGATTTTGAGTAGCTATTTATATAGCTATTTGAGGAATAAAATAAAGCTGAAGAGTAATAATTAAAATTATTAAATAATAGGAGGAGGATTAGCAATAGGATTTTGAGTAGGATTTTGAGTAGGATAAAGGAAAATTAGAGCTGGAGTGAAGACTATTAAATAGCAGTAATAATAATAACAATAAGATTTTAAATAAGAAAAGAGAAAGTTAGAGCTTCAACGAAGATCATTAAATGATTTTAATAGGAAAAATAGGATGAAAAATAGGAGGATAAAGGAGTTGGAGAGTATTAGTGGGGGACAGACCCCTCTCCATCTTCTTTTCTCCATTATTCTCTTCCTCTAAAATCAATAGCATCTCAAGCTTATCAAGCTCTAAAATCATCCAAAAATTCAATATTTTAACTTCTAAATCAAATAATTTAATAAATTCTTTATTGTATTCTCAATCTAAACTTTAAAATTCAATAATTGAACTTTTAACTTAACATTAAATATACAAATATTATTAATATTATTATCAATATTGCTATAACTAATAATTATTCAATTAATATTATATGTAACTATATCTAAAATAAAACTATTTTTATTACCTTTATTAATATTATGATATTATCTAAATATTTAATTATTGCTGAAAAATATAATAATAGAGAACTATCCATATGGACTTGCAGAAATACTGCACAAGGGTATATAAAATTATTATTATCTATCGGATATACAAAAGAAGAAGTTCAACTATATAAACTATTAAAATGGCCACTATTTTCAAGAAAATTAAAAACATATCCAAAAATAACAAAATAATTATAAGCTATTTCTCCAGCTTTAATAGGAGATTAACCAATTAATTTTATAAAATTATTATGAAAACCGATGTATTACAAGGTGTAGAACAGGATAGTACTGTTCAGCCTGAAGTTCAACAGAGTACTTATCAAGAAGCTATTAAGACTCTTCTTGCTTCTGGAGCAAAGAAAATCACTGGCCTTAAAGTAAAAAATGTTAATTTTACTGAAAAAGATAATTATGATATGGTATCATTTACTCTTTCAAGTAAGATTAAAGGTTTTGTAAGTGAAGATAATGGCCTTACTTATAAAGAAGGTCTCACTAATGTTATTTTTAGTTCTACTTATGCTATTGCTGGAGCTATGAAAGAAGATGAAGAATTATCGTGGATGGCTAATTATCTTATTGAACATCCTAAAGCTCTTCCTATTATTTTCAATGGTGCTACTATTGATATTATTCAAAAGGAAGTTAAAGAGGGTGAAGAATATAAGAATGTATTTTCTACTCGCGATAATGTAGATCCTGTTACTTTCGACCACGCTGTTATTATTAATAACATTATCAAATTCAAACTTGGTAAAGCTGGCCAAATTGGTGCTTCTCGTCTTATGGATAAGATGCTTGAATAATATATTTATAAAGAGAGTAGTTTTAGTTATATTATTATAGCTAAACTATTCTCTTTATTTATATAATTAAGTTACCAAATTTTAATCAATTTTTATATTCAAATAAGAATACTATTATTAGTATATGAAGAAAAAAAATTATTATATATTTGCATATATCAAATAATAGATTTATATTTGAATGTTATTACTAATAAACAAACAATTTTAAA
>CAJMOW010000102.1 GCA_905215145.1 uncultured bacterium
TTTTGGTAGGGTAGCAGCTGCAACAGCTAAACAAGTTGTTGTACAAAAAATAAGAGAAGCAGAAAGAAATACTATTTTAAATGAATATCAAGATAAACAAGATGAATTAGTTTCAGGAATTGTGGAAATGGAAGATGCTAGAAATTATTATATTGGTCTAGGTAAAACTCAAGGTATTTTACCTAAAACAGAAATAATTCCTGGTGAAACAATTAAAATGGGTAGTAATATAAAAGTATATATTACAAAAGTTGAAAGTAATTCTAAGGGTCCTATTATACTTTTATCACGATGCCATTATGGATTTGTTAAGAGATTATTAGAATTAGAGATTCCAGAAATAAATGAAGGAATAATACTTGTTTATAGTGTAGCACGTGAAGCTGGTGTAAGAACTAAAGTTGCTGTATATTCAGAAAATGCAAAAGTAGATCCAATTGGTGCTTGCATAGGAGAAAAAGGTATGAGAATTGCTAATATATTAAAAGAATTAAATGGTGAAAAAATTGATATAATAGAATATAGTAAAGATTCTCAACAGTTTATAAAAAATGCATTAAGTCCAGCCAAAGATCCTCATGTATTTATAACAGATGAAAAGAAAAATGAAGCACTAGTAGTAGTAGATAAAGAAAACTTTTCACTTGCTATAGGTAAAAAAGGTTTAAATGTAAAACTTGCTTCAAGATTAACTCATTTTAAAATAGATGTTAAAACATATGAACAAGCAAAAGAAGAAGGAATTAATATAATAGGATAGGTGATTTATTTGAAACAAAAAAAAATACCAATGAGAACATGTATTGTTACAAAAGAAAAATTACCAAAAAATAAACTTATTAGAATAGTAAGAACACCAGACCTAAATATTGTGATAGATGAAACAGGTAAACAAAATGGTAGAGGTGCATACTTAAAAAAAGATATTGAAGTTTATGAAAAGGCCAAAAAAACAAAAATCTTAAATAAACATTTAGAAATAGAAGTTCCAGATAGTATATTTGATGAATTAGAAAAGATTAAGTAGGTGTATAAAATGGGAAAAAGACAAGATTATATTTCATGGGATGAATATTTTATGGCTCTTGCAATTTTATCAAGTAAAAGAAGTAAAGATCCCTCAACACAAGTTGGTGCTTGTATAGTTGATGAAAATAACAAAATATTATCAATGGGGTATAATGGTATGCCTATAGGAATAAATGACGATAATATTACTTGGGAAAGAGAAGGAAGTTTTTTGGATACGAAATATGCATATGTATGTCACGCAGAATTAAATGCAATCCTTAATTATAAAGGAAATTTAACAGGTAGTAAAATATATGTTTATTTATTTCCATGTAATGAATGTGCAAAAGCTATAATACAAGCAGGTATAAAAGAGGTAATATATGCCTGTGATAAATATAAAGATACAGATGCCGTTAAAGCTTCAAAAAAAATGTTTGATGAATGCAACGTTGTATATAGAGAATATAAATCAAAAGGTAAAAATATAATAATAACTGTATAGGAAAAGAGGTGTTATTTATGATGACTGTGCTAGAATACGCAGATGACATGAATAAGAAAGTAGAAGAAATAATAGGGGCTTGTAAAAAATTAAGTATAAAAATTAATGAAGAAACAGATTTATTGTCAGACGAAGATATAACAATTCTTGATAATTATTTTTCATCAGAAATAGATGAGGAATATGATATTGATAATGAAATCGATGAAATAGTAGAAGATATAAAAGGTACAAAAAAAATAGATGTTGATAATTCTGTATCTAAACAAAAATTAAAGAAAAAAAATGATACAGCTAAAAATAAAAAAGATTTAGCTCAAAAAAAGAAAGAAATGTATAAAAACAAGAAAAAGCTTATGTCTAATACACCAACAAACAATAGCAATATTGTATTATACAAAGAAAATATGTCTATTGGTGATTTAGCTAAAGAATTAGGTGTTTCAGCAGCTGAAATAGTGAAAAAACTTTTCTCACAAGGATTAATGGTAACAATAAATACACCTATAAGCTATGAAAATGCCGAAATACTTGTACTTGATTATAATAAGGAACTAAAAAAAGAAGAAACAACAGATGTTACAAATTTTGAACAATTTGAAATAATAGATGCTGAAGAAGATTTAGTAAAAAGAGCTCCAGTTGTTACAATAATGGGACACGTTGATCATGGAAAAACAACACTTTTAGATACAATTAGGAAATCAAATGTCGCATCAGGTGAAGCTGGTGGAATAACTCAAGCCATAAGTGCATATCAAGTAAAGCATAATGGAGAAACAATTACATTTATAGATACACCAGGGCATGCTGCATTTACAGAAATGAGAGCAAGAGGAGCAAGTATAACAGATATAGTTATAATAATAGTTGCTGCAGATGATGGGGTTATGCCTCAAACAAGAGAAGTTGTAGATCATGCTAAAGCTGCAAATGTTCCAATAATAGTTGCTATAAATAAAATTGATAAACCAGGTGCAAATGTAGAAAAAGTAATGACAGATTTATCAGAATTAGGTTTAACTCCTGAAAAATGGGGTGGAGATACTTTATATAACGAAATATCTGCTAAAAACGCAATAGGAATAGACGGATTACTAGAAAATATTTTATTGGTTGCAGAATTAAAAGATTATAAAGCAAATCCTAATAGATATGCAGTTGGTACTGTAATTGAATCAAGACTTGATAAACATTTAGGTCCTATTGTAACAGTTTTAATTCAAAATGGAACATTAAGATTAGGAGACCCAATTGTAGTTGGAAATGCATATGGAAAGATAAGAACATTAAAAAATTCAAATGGTGAAGAAATAACAAGTGCAATACCTAGTCAACCTGTAGAAATAACAGGAATTAATGAAGTTCCAGTAGCTGGTGATAAGTTTATGGCTTTTGAATCAGAAAAACAAGCAAGAAGTATTGGGGAAGAAAGAAAAAAACAAGCTAGATTAAAAGAAAACACAAGTAAAACAGTTTTGACTTTAGATGCATTATTTTCTAAAATACAAGAGGGTGTAAAAGAAATAAATGTTATAATCAAAGCCGATGTAAATGGTAGTAGCGAAGCTGTAAAAAATTCCCTTGAAAAAATAGAAGTTGAAGGTGTAAAAGTAAATGTTATAAGAAGTAGTGTTGGAGGAATTACAGAAGGAGACGTGGTTCTTGCAAAAGCCTCAAATGCTATTATTATCGGATTTAATGTTAGACCAAGTAATTCAATAAAAGATTATGCTGAAGAACAAGGTGTTGAAATAAGACCATATAACATAATATATAAAGTGGTAGAAGAAATGGAAGCTGCTATGAAAGGTATGCTAGATCCAGAATACGAAGAAAAAGTTTTAGGAAATGCTGAAATAAGACAATTATTTAAGTTTTCTAAGGTTGGTGTAATTGCCGGTTCATATGTAACAGACGGTATAATTAAAAGAGACTCTAAAGCTAGAGTAGTACGTGATGGGATTGTAATATATGATGGAAATATAGGTTCAGTTCAAAGAGAAAAAGACTCAGTTAAAGAAGTTAAAAAAGGATTGGAATGTGGTATCACCATTGAAAATTTCAATGATATAAAAGTTGGTGATATCATTGAATCGTATGAAATGGTTGAAAAGGAAAGATAGAGCAGTAGTGTTCTATTTTTTCAATCAAATAGGAGTGAAATATGAATAATAAAGATGCAATACTTTTATCACTATTAGTTGGGATAAAAGAAAATTTAAATTTAACTGAATTAGAAAAAAATGTTATAATTGATGGACTAAATTTACTACATTCTGAATATATATCAACAAACGATTTAGAAAATTGGGAAAGCAAATGTTATGATGCAGATTTTTGCATAAAACCAATGAATGAAATAGTAAAGGTACATGTTTTAAGGTGAAGTAAAGTAAATGTTGGAAAGTTTTAAGAAAAAATACAAGTTATATAATTAATTTGTATTTTTTTATGTTCTTTTTGAAAAAAACAAAGAACTTACTAACCGAATAAACGACATTTTAAAGGTAATTAAGAAGTTTTTTAGGAAGTTATTACAATTTGGTAGCAAAGTAATAAAACAAGCCACAGTGAGCAAAATAAAACAATATTTTGACGATAAAATTTTTAAGAAAAAAGATGTTGTTAATATTTCAGTAGATACAACAAAAGAAGATGAATTATTTGATTATGTTGATTATCCTAGATATTATGGTGTACCTAAATATAATGAATTAGATGATGATTATGAATATAATAAAAACAAAGATGATGATTTTGATTTGAGTTTATAAAAAAAGAGAATATGCTTGAATCGTGCTGAATCTAGCGTACTCTCTTTTTAAGCTTATCTTGATATACCTTGGGATTGTGAAATACCTTCGCTGATAAAATGTTTATCTTCAGCTGAATTGTATGAATAAGTATTTCTACCAACCGCATATTCTCTTAATCCTTCTGCTACTTTAGGATTACTTTCTCTTTGAATCATTACTTCAATTTCTTCTTGAGATAATGGAGGAATAACCACATTTTGTGGATATGGACCATAACCATCTAATAATGCCGCCATATCCCTTAAACCATGTTCTTGATTTAAAGGAGTAATCGCACTATATTTAATTCCTTTTGTTCTATCTTCACTAATTATTTTTGCAGTATCTAATTTATCTCTTACTAATAAAGTTCTTGATTCATATTTATCATGCCAAACCCCAAAATCAAATGCTTGTCTTGGAATAAAAAGCATTGAATCAATTTCTGCTCTATCAAAATCTACAGATAACTCTCCTCTAGCAAAGCTCTTATATTCTCTGTCTCTCATAACACCATTAGATGTATAACATTTTTTTTCAGACCAAGTATAATTATTGCATTTACCAATTCTACAGTCTATATTATCTACTATAGAACTATTAGTAGTTAAAGTAATAGATCCTGATTTATCAATTGTTGCTACTTCTTCAACGACATTTTTTCGTTTAATACTTTGTCCATTTGTGTCAATAAACGATTTCTTTTCTTCAGTTCTAACACATCTAAACGTTTCAGGACTCGAACTCGAAATACTCATTGAATATTTATCACCAACAGGAGAAGTCCAATCAAATGATATGTTTCCGTTTTCTTCTTTAACAGTTACGGCTTCAGCAGCTTCAAACATATTCATTTGTCCT
>CAJMOW010000103.1 GCA_905215145.1 uncultured bacterium
CTATAAATTTCTTTTAATGAATTTTTATATTCTTCAATTGTTATGGCATTGTGTATTACTCCAATAGATAATGCTAAATAATATGAATTTTCAACCACAGGAATATTATCCATTTTACATTGAACAAAGTTTATATTTGAACTATGATCAAACATCTCTTGATATTTATCAATTGCTAATACATTTGCTTTCATTTGATGTAAATATTTGGAATATCTTCCACCACCACATCCTATATCGATACACTTTTTATCAGACACATTTAAAGCATCAATTTGATCCGTAATATATTTTGATGGCTTTCGTGTTCTGAATGACTCTCCAACATTTTCGTTTTCCCAAAAACATTGTGCATTAGAAAATTTAGAAACTATATATTTGGTATTACAAACAGATGATTCAATTACTTTTAAATCTAATTTTTCCATAAATTCTTTACATTTCTTTTTTTGATTTTCATTCTTCACTAATGCAAAGAATGCAGGACCAACAGAAGACAATGCCAAAAATTCACAGTAATTATTTTCATAAAGTTTTCTTATTTTATCACTAATATTCATTAATCCGTCGTAAACAAATGAACAATTTTCATTACTTCCCATATTAAATCTATAATCAAATACAACATCAGCCAATTCTTTTATATTACCATTAGCCATATCTGGTAATGCTTTGTGTAGTAAATCGTATGCTATTTTTTCAGCATATTCTTCGCCAGTCTTTTTAAACTTCCATAAATTTTTTTCTTCTAATTCCATTAATACTTTAGCATCTTTTTGAACGAAATCATTTGGAAAGCCTATTAATACTTCCGATTCGTATTTCATTTTAGCAATGGCAGTTGATTTACCAGCGATAATTATAATACCTTCTTCAGTTAGTCCATTAGTAGCACCACCGCCAATACATTGAACTACTTTTAAATTTTCTTCATCATTGTCAGAAATTTCTTCTCCGTGGTTGGATGCTAAATATTTAATTAAATCTTTATCATTAATTGGACAGGAATATAATTCATTAATGGCAGAAGCAACAGCAGATATTGTAGAACTGCTTGAACCAAAGCCACAATGTTTTGGTATATCATTATCATCAACATCAATATCTAATGAAGGAAAAACATTTAAAGCATTACACATTAATAAGTAAGAATGCTTTACTAAAACTTTTCTTTTTGTTCGGTTGGAAATATTTATTTGTCCTCCACTTTCATTTTTTACAGTTATTTTAACCTTTATAAACTTTTTTAAAGATATTACTACCTCACCCGGAGTAAAAACCATACTATCATTATAACAAACTGCGGCTGGGTTTATAGCCATCGCATCTAGTCTACATGGGTATTCAATTTCAACTTCTTGTTTATTTAATATTACTGGCATATTTACTTTAGCATTAAATCTATTAAATATGTATCCAGCCTTTATAATTGGAAATTTTTCTTCTTTCATTTTTATCACCTTAAACCTTTACATTTGAAAAAAAGAGTATCAAAAGCTAAAATTGTTAACTAATTGATACTCTTTAAATATTTTTTTAGGGGACAACAAAATAATTCATTTTTTGATGAATAAACGCTATCTTTTAATTTATATTTTATTTTAATAACAAATTTACTCATAATTGTCCTCCTTATATTATCTAGTTTTTTTTCTTTGAATTCCACTTTCTAATTCTTTTTCAGAAATTTTTGATATAATTTCTACATTGAAAACTCTACTTTCAACTTTATAACTTGCCTTTTCTCCAACTTTTTTATGGTAAACTGATTTACCCAATGGACTATTGATTGAAACTTCTTGAATACCACTCTTATCAGAAGTGTGTGCTCCTACAGAACCAACTAATTTAAATTCTAGTTCTTCACTATCATCAGGTCCAAAAATCATATCCACAGTAACAATATCATTGACATCAACCAATGTATCATCATCGTGTTTTTCTACAATTTCGGCTCTCTCTAATTTTAGATAACATTCACGAAGTTGACCTAAAATCATTCTTTCTTGCATATTTGCTTCATCAAAAGCAAAATTATCGTGCCATCCATCACCTACTGCACCAGAATAGGCCTCTCCTTTTTCTTTTCCATTTTTTGCAAGTTTTGCCTTTAATAAATCTATTTCTTCAAGTAATCTCTGATAGCCATCATTATCTAAATATAACTTTTCTTCATTATTTTTCATTTATTTATTCCCCCCTTCAAAGATTATTATTAAATAGATATTTGGTCTTACCGATTATTTATTATATAGTTTTAAAAAGAAATGTCAATAGATTTTAGTAAAAAAAGTGGGATATTTTGGATTTTTTTGTTATTTTTTTTAATTTTTTGTTGCATTATGACTAATTTTATGTTATCATTGACTTATCAGATAGCACAAGTAGTATCGTGTTGATTTGATTCAGTTGATGTAGTAATGTAGTATTTTCAACTGAGTAGTAGGATCGTCTGCTAGTATAGAGACGATTTTTTTTTGTGCTTATCTTTCCATACTGGAATTATATAAATTTTCTAGTTCTTCCTCACTCCATAAATCTTCTATATTCATGTTAAGCTTATTTATATTACTAATAATTGCATTTTTAAAATATCCAAACTTATTTTCTATTATATTACCATCTTCATCTTTAAAATCCCTTTTTATAACTCTTGGAACAATATAATGAATTATTTTTATTAAATCTTTATAAGAATTACCATCCTGTAATAATTGTTCAAATAAACTATCATAATAGAAAATTTGAATATCGTCTTCTTTAATAAAACCTCTATTAATTAATTCTAAAGTTAAAATATTATGTTCTTCTGGTATAAAAAAAGATGATATTTTGGTTTTATCATCTTTATCTATTTTTTTATTAGTATTTATTTTATTAGTATTTATTTGTGTTGTACTTTCCACACTTGGACTATCCAGATATGGATTTTCCATATCTGGATTATTTTCATCATGTTCATGTTCTTCAAAATGAGGTATTTCATATATAAAATAATTATAATAGAAATATCCTTTTGCACCCCTAACTTTTTCAATTTTTACATAATGATATTCTTCTAACTCTCTAATTATTGATCTTATACCATCTCTACTTTCTTTGCTAATTGCACAAAGACCATCCATAGAATAGTCCCAATCGTCTGGTAATGACAACATAAAAGATAACATTCCTTTTGCTTTATATGATAAATTTCTGTCTCTTAAGTGATAATTACTCATAACAGTATAATTTTTATTCTTTTCTATTCTAAAAACTGACATCTTATTTCACCTCCACAAAAAAAAGAATCATATTAGACTCTTTTCATTTTTTTAAAAATATTATTCTTAAATACCCTAATAAAAGGCTCTATAAATATTTCCCAATTTTCAGGATATTCATCATATCCACCCCTTGAATAAGTTTGTTCATTGTTAAATAAAATATAAATGTTCCATTTTATGTTATAATTAAAATAATTTTTTTCTTTTAATGGTTCCCAATTTAATAATCTTGATTTATCAATTCCATATTGGATTTTTCTTTTTCGTGCTGGAGTTAATATTGATTCACACTCTTTAGTAAAATAATTGTGTTCAACATTATAATATGAATTATCTTCATCAAATATTATTTCATATTTCCATCTATCTGAATTAGAATCAATTATAAATGTTAATCTTACTATATCTCCAACTATCAAATTAGATAAATAATAAAATGGCTTATGACAATTCATACAATATCTATCATAGCTTTTTCTTTTAACAGCAGTACCATCATAATTCATTGAATAATGTTGGTTAACATTAGACAATATTGCGGTACTATTTTTTATTCTATTATAATTACATTTGTCTGTGTATGATGACATTGTTGATTTTTTACAATCAGTACATACTATTTTTAAATTATTTAAACTATTACAGTAAGGACAATATACTTGCATTTTTGACTCCTCCATATCATTAAAATATAACAATAATTCAAAATTTAATGCAATACTTATTTTTTATAAATACCTCTAATCCCTTTATTTATCGGCATTTGTGCAGTTTTGATATACATTTTAGACTAGTCGAGTGCTATTGGAACTGCATATGTAGAAAATTTAACTTCGTGTGATAAATCAAAATTATCTATTGCTTTTATTAAACCAATACATCCAATTTGAAATAAATCATTCATATTATCTGTTCTATTATTATATTTTTTTAAAATTGATAGTACCAATTTTAAGTTTCCTTCTACTAATTCTTCTTTTGCTTTAGTATCACCATTTTGATATTTTTTAAATAGTTCTATCATTTCATTGTTTGTCAAAACTTTAATATTCGCAGTATTCACGTTCGCAATTTCTACCTTGTGACGTGACATAAAAAAATCTCCTTTCATATCAATTTTGATACAAAAGGAAATTTTTTATTCATATTATTAAATTTTTGTTATAATTTAAATCTTCAATTTATCTTTGTTATTTCTTTTATTTCTTCATTATCTATATATGTTATATTGATTTTAGAATTAACTTCCAAAAATGGCAAAACATTTGAATTTATTTTAATTGAAGCTTTGTATTTATTATTGTCAAAATCAAGCAAATAATAATATGTATTTCCATCTATTGTTACTTCATTAATTTTATTTATTATTATATCAGCAGTTTTTTCATTTGTGCCTATAACAGAATTTCCTAAATAATTTTTGATTGCTTTTTCTATTCCTTCACTTGAATCTGTTACTACAACTTTCTGATAATCAGCAACGTCAACTAAAGCATACATTTTTACTAAACCTGCTTTATCTTTAAGTGACAATAAGTAAGTTGGTTTATTATTTAGATTTATAAGTAGTGGAAATGTTGAATCATAATTCATTTGTTGAACCTGACCTTTAGCACTCTCCATTGCCGAATATTCTTCTGCTCCAGACACTGAATAAAAGAAAGTTTCCTTAGTTCTTAAATTGCAAAGAATAAACCCTATATTAGATTCGTCACTCGCAACAGATGTAATTCCAGTATATAAATACACATCGTCATTCATTACTGTATAGTTATATCCGTCAGTTGTATTTACAACACCTTTTTGCCCAAAAATAGAATTTATGAAACCATTTTTATATGTTCCCCAATCATCTAATTCTTCTA
>CAJMOW010000104.1 GCA_905215145.1 uncultured bacterium
ATGTTTTTTTGTCATAATAATTATTGTTATTAATCCAGCTATTATACCACCATGAATAGCAAGTCCACCTTCCCAAACCTTAAATATATCTAATGGATTATTAATATATTGTTTATATTCAAATATTACATAGTATAATCTAGCACCAATTAATCCAAATATTATTGTATAGAAAAATAGGTCTTCTATAAATTTTTTAGGAATATTTTTTTTATTTGCTTCTCTTAAAACTATCGTACAAGCAGTAAGTATACCTATTAGAATAAATATTGAATACCAATATATTGATATATTTCCGATTTTTAAAAATATTGGATTCATTTTAATTTTCCTTTCTAAATAACCAATCTATTATTTGTGTTAATATAAACTTCATTATAGAAATAAATACTGCTATTAAAAAAACTACTAAAATATTTCCAGGCAAGTTAAAGTGATTCCCCATTACAAATGCTACAAAATATAGTATTATTACATTTATACATGGATAAAATAATCCAAGTGTTAAACCAGTTATTGGAAGTGTTAACCAAAAAAGAAGTGGTTTTACTGTTTTATTTAATAAATATATTAAAACTGAAGCAAGTAAACACCAAACACCAAAACAACTATTATCTATATAAATGCTTTTTTTAAAGATTATACAAGCACACATTAAGATAAATGAATAGCCAATAATTTGTAAAACCCACTTTATAATTTTTTTAATATTTATACGTTTACGTTTCATAATTCATCTCCATTTTAATTATAACATGTATTTTATGAAATATATTCTAATTATTGCTTTTTAATTCAAATAAAGCATCTCTAAGTTCTGTTGCTCTTTCAAAGTCTAATTCTGACGCAGCCTTTTTCATTTCTTCTTCTAATTTTATCATTAATTTTTTTTCTTCTACTTTTGTAAGTTTTTTTGTTTTAGCATTATCTGTTTTAACATTTGAAACTACATCTCTTATTTCTTTTATTATTGTTTTAGGTATTATATTGTGTTCCTCATTGTATTTTATTTGAATTTCTCGTCTTCTTGCTGTTTCTTTGATTGCTATATCCATTGCTTCACTTATTGTATCTGCATACATTATAACATGTCCTTCACTGTTTCTTGCAGCTCTTCCTATTGTTTGAATTAAACTTCTTGAACTTCTTAAAAATCCTTGTTTATCTGCATCTAATATTGTAATTAAAGAAACTTCTGGTATATCTAATCCTTCACGTAATAAGTTTATTCCCACAAGTACATCATATGTACCAATTCTTAAATCTCTTATTATTTTAAGTCTATCAAGTGTTTTAATTTCACTGTGTAAGTATGCCACTTTTATGTTTAGTTTCTTTAAATAATTTGTTAATTCTTCTGCCATTTTTATTGTTAATGTTGTTATAAGTGTTCTTTCATTTTTTTCTATTCTTATATATATTTGTTCTACAATATCATCTATTTGATTTTTTGTTGGTTTTACTTCTATTGTAGGATCTAATAATCCAGTTGGTCTTATAATTTGTTCTATTATTCTATTATTTGATTTTTCTATTTCATAATCATTTGGAGTTGCAGATACATATATAACTTTATCTATTTTTGCTTCAAATTCATTGAATTTTAATGGTCTATTATCTAATGCACTTGGTAATCTAAATCCATAATCAACTAATACTTGTTTTCTTGCTTGATCCCCATTAAACATTCCTCTAATTTGTGGAATAGTAACATGTGATTCATCTATAACAAGTAGATAATCTTTTCCAAAAAAATCCATTAGTGTTGTTGGGGTTGCACCAGCTGGTTTTAAAGCTAAGTGTCTTGAATAATTTTCTACTCCTCTACAAAAACCTGTTTCTGATAATAACTCCATATCATAATTTGTTCTTTCCATTAATCTTTGATATTCCAAATATTTATTTTCTTTTTTAAAATATTCTAATCTATCATTTAGTTCTAATTGTATGTTCTTAATTGCTTTTTGTAAGATTTCATTACTTGTTACAAAGTGACTTGCTGGAAATATTGTTACTGTTTTTTTAACGTTAAGAATGGTTCCTGTTACTGTATCAAATTCGCAAATTCTTTCTATTTCATCGCCAAAAAATTCTATCCTAATTCCTTTATTATGAAAGCTTATAGGTATTATTTCTACAATATCTCCTCTTACTCTAAAAGTACCCCTTTTAAAATCTATATTATTGCGTTCATATAACATATTTACAAGTTTTTCTAATACTTCATCTCTTTCAATTGTTTGACCAGTCGAAACTATTAATAAATGGTTTTTATATTCATCAATTTCTCCTATACCATAAATACAAGATACTGAAGCAACAACTATTACATCTTTATTATTTAAAAGTGATGATGTCGCATAATGACGTAATTCATCTATTTCATCATTTATTGATGCATCTTTATCAATATATGTATCTGTTTTAGCAACATATGCTTCTGGTTGATAATAATCATAATAAGAAACAAAATAGCATACGTGATTGTTAGGAAACAACTCTTTGAATTCTGCATATAATTGTCCTGCAAGTGTCTTATTGTGAGCCAAAACTAGAGTTGGTTTATTCACTTTTTCAATTACATTTGCAATCGTAAAAGTTTTTCCTGTTCCCGTTGCCCCTAGTAAAACCTGATGTTTTTCACCATTTTCAATTCCTTCAACTAATGAATTTATTGCCTCTGGTTGATCACCACTAGGCGTATATTTTGACTCTAATTTAAACATAATGACCTCCTTATTACAATCAATATCAACTGCCGATTTAACTAAATATTTTCTAGTAATTTATTTTATAAATTATTTAATATTTTGTAATTTTACCTTTATAATTCTTATAAACTTCATTGGTTTTCTATATAATACAACTAACTTAGTAAATACAAAATATAAAAAAGGATTTAATATATATGTAAATTCTCCTATAAATTCAGTATATTCTGCTCCAAACTTTTTCTTAAATTCATGCAACCCTGCAACTGGTTTTGACGAATTAGGATTACCTATAGTACCAAATTCATCAAAAATTTCCTTTCCAAAATCATGTGAAAGTTTTATTTGAAAATCAAATAACTTATAATTTGCATATGTATCCTTATAATTTAAATCATTCGCACCATATAAATACCAACTTTTATTTCCATAATGAATATTAATGTAACTACTTACCGCTACCATTTTACTATCAGTACTTAATTTAGAAAAATGTTCTCTTTGAAGTTCTAATTTTTCACGTTTTTTTGTATCTTCACATACCTTAAGATCATTATCAATTACTTTTAAAATATTATCTATGTTCACATACGCTATTAATAAACTTATTGCATCTATTTTTGAAAACAAATCATATAATTTTGGATAAAATCCATATTCATGCGAAAAAAAGCCTTGACGTTTTTCTGTTATTTTCATAAGACGAATAAATTCTTTTATTTCATTTTTTTCTGCTTCTTTTACTTCTACACCAAACTTATTTGCTATCTTTATCCAACGAATCACACTTTTACTATAATTTTTGCGAATAATATCTATATCTTTTGTTGTATCTAGACGAAATGTAAATCTTGGTTGCATGTTTTCAAAATACAAGTTTAATTTTTTTCGATGAAAACCTATTTTTTTTAAATAGTTAACAAGTTCATAATTATTATTACCATCATTTACTACATTTGCATTTTTATCTATTGTATGTAACTTTATATCTGGATCTATCTTAAAAAAAATAGCTTTATTTTTTTTTGCGTATTCTTTTATTTTAAATGTGAAATTCTTCAATAACTCATAATTGTTATAATCAATAGTATATCCTCTCGGAATATAGTAATAGCTATATCCTAAAGGAAGTTTTTTTTCTAAAATAAGAGCTGTGGCCACTAATTTTTCTTTTTCTTTTAATCCAACATAATGAGGGATAAGGCCCCTGCTTTTAGATAATTCACCCCATTCATAAGATTTTAAAAAATGCGAATATGGATGAGTAATTACAAATTTAGTATATTCATCTTCATTTATATTTTCTACAAATTTCATTGCATACCTCTTTTCTTGGATATCATATATTAAGTATAGTAAAAGTTATATTAAAAGTCAATTAAACAAATAAAATAAGGAAGCAATTACAATGCTTCCTTTAATTACATATTTTATTTTTCTATTCTAAAAATTACTTGATACATATCACCTAAATCAAAATCATCATGTTCTTGTTTATATCCTAATGATTCTAATTTTGTTGCACATTCTCGTATTGCTGCAATTGCTGTTTCAAAACTTGAAGTTTGTGAAATAGTTGGTGGTACCATTGTTGTTTGAGTTTCTACAGGTGTCGCCATAGTAGAAGCTGGTTGAACTGGTATATCTATATTTTGTTGTATACTTTCTTGTGGTGTATTATTTATTGTAGATGTGAAATTATTTAAAGGTTCCACATTTTGATTAGTAATTGGAATCTCAGGTGTCTGTGGTTCTACTACAGATTGTTGAGTTTGTGGAGTTGGTTGAAATAAATTGTCAAAATTAAATGGATTTTCATTATTTACAGGATTTACAGGTTGAGCTGGTTGTGGCGTTTCATCATGAGTCTCATCCTCTAATATATTAAAGAATTTTTTAGGTTGTAATGCATCTTCAGCTGGTTGAACAATGTCTGGTTGAGTAATTACATTATTAACTTCAGGTGTTTGTGGTAATACTGGTGATTCAGTAGTAGATTCCACTGATGTTTGTGGATTATATGATGATACTAATGAATTCATATCGACATTTTTAAATGGATTTACAGCATCAACAGGTTTAGCATCTTCTACTATTCTATCAACATTCATAAAACCAGGATTTGTTTGAGCACTAAAATCTATAGATTCTATTGGTTGTTCTGTAGCAGCAAATGGATTTTCATTCATTACTGGTGCATTATTTATAACTGGTTCTGATGTCTGTGGTTGAGTTATATTATTAAATTCAACTGGTTGTGGTGATACTACTGGTGTCTCTTGAACTGGTGTTGGATTTGAAAATAAACTTTCAAATGATAATGGTGCTTCAACTGGTTGTGAATTAGTATTATATGTATCAGGCACTGGTTGGTCAAATGGTTTAAAATTTGACATTGTATTATT
>CAJMOW010000105.1 GCA_905215145.1 uncultured bacterium
TACGGAAAAGGGAGAGATAGGTGATACCATTGCAGGAACTACTGCCCCTATTATAGGTTTAGTAAATGCTATTTTACTTTATTTTACCCTTCGTGAACAGTATCGGTTTAATGAGCATCAGATAGGAATAAGTAAGGAAGAACAATTTAAATCGACCTTTTTTAATTTATTGCAAGAACATAGGGATATAAAACAAAAAGTAGAATCTTCGTTTTCATATTTGGATTGCCAAGATGTTAGAAAAAGATTTGATGATTATCATGTAAAAGGGGAGATGTTTTTTATAAATGCTTCTAATCAAATTTCTTTAATCTTTAGCTCATTGGAGCAAAAGGATTGCTATGGGTATTCACAGGAAGATGCTATTGATATAGAAGACAGTATTGAAGAAGATGTGTATAATGATGGAATAAATGGTATAAATGTTCCTCCTATTGAAATAAAAGAATTTGAAAAAAAATGTTCAGAAAAAAGACTCCCTTTTATTTTAGGGTATGTCAATCAACAATATTGTATTACTCAATCAGGTCACTTAAAATATAATAGCGTTAATACTATTCAAAAGAAAATTGCCATAGCTTATTATTTTTTTTATAGACATCATTGTAATGTTAGTGTGTATTTCAGACATTTATATCATATTCTTAAGTTTGTAAGGTATAGTGAAGCACAACATCTCAGATATAGTTCAAATCATTCTCAACAGGCAGATATACATAAGAAGTATCGAGAATATGTTCAGTTTGTTCAAGCACAAATGAGTACCGCAGAATTGAAGTTGTTGTTTTATAATAGTTTTCTTTTTCCCAAAATGCAAGAACTATTAATTCATTATGGTCTATTAGAGAATTTATGTATCCAAGATTTATGCATGAAAGATCATAATTGCATTCCTGCATTTCATTTAAAAAATAAGAATAAGGAAATATTGGATGTTATTGGGAATACGGAATAATCATATTATAAATTGTATTTAAATAAAAGAATTTGATATTTCTTTTTATGACAGATATTTCAGCAAATAATATCCGAATAGCGAAAAATACATTATTGCTTTATTTTCGCATGTTATTTATGATGTTGGTAAGTCTTTATACTTCACGTGTCATATTAGCTGCCTTAGGTATAGAAGATTTTGGAATTTATAATGTTGTGGGAGGTGTGATAACTATGTTCGGATTTTTTAATGGCGCAATGTCTTCTTCTACTCAACGTTATATTACATTTGCATTAGGAAAAGGAGATTTTAATCAATTACAAAAAGTTTTTCAGACTAGCGTAAATATTCATTTGTTAGTTGCCTTAGTTGTTCTGTTTTTGGGTGAAACGGTTGGGCTTTGGTTTCTTTATGAAAAGATGGTGATTCCCTCTTCTCGAATAGAAGCTGCTTTTTGGGTATATCAATTTTCAATTGTTACTATGATGGCTATGATAGTAAGCGTTCCTTATAATGCGGTGATTATAGCTCATGAAAAAATGTCAGCCTTTGCTTATATCTCAGTTCTTGAGGTATTATTGAAATTGGGTATTGTTTATTTATTGTATCTTACGGAGTCTGACAAGCTAATTGTCTATGCAGCTTTGCTTTGTGCTATGCAATTGTTAATTCGTGTTGTATACGGTCGCTATTGCAGTTGTTATTTTAAAGAAACTCATTATGTATATGGGTGGGATAGTAGATTGTTTAAAGAAATGCTATGTTTTGGTGGTTGGAATTTATGGGGAGGCTTTGCAACTGTTTTTTTTTCTCAAGGAATAAATATTTTGTTGAATATGTTTTTTGGTCCTGTTGTGAATGCGGCACGTGGCATAGCAATACAAGTACAAGGAGCAGTTGTTCAGTTCTCTATAAACTTTCAAACAGCTTTGAATCCTCAAATAACCAAATCATACGCGTTGGGTGATTTTACCTATATGTATAGTTTGATATTTCGTAGTTCTAGGTTTACTTTTTTATTACTTGCAATTATTTCTCTTCCGATACTACTTGAAACGGATATGATATTGCGTTTGTGGCTTAAAACAGTTCCTCATTATACGGTATTGTTTGTTCGGTTAATGTTATGTATTGTTATAATAGATGCTATGGCTGGGGCTTTTATGGTGGCGGCACAATCTACTGGTCGTATTAGAGTGTATCAGTCTGTTATTGGTGGTATATTGCTTTCCATCGTTCCGATTTCTTATTTGGTTCTTAAATTGGGAGCTGAACCGTCAAGTGTATTTGTTGTTCATTTATTTATTTGTGTTTTTGCCTTTATTGTTCGTTTGTTTATCATTCATTCTATGATTTCTTTTCCTTTGCGTAGTTATTTTTATCAGGTTTTATTACGTTGTTTATTTGTGTTGTTATTGGCAATTCCTTTACCTATAGTTTTGTTGTATGTGCTTCCTGCTACTTTATGGATAGGTCTTTTGGTATGTGTTGTTTCTGTTGTAGCCATGCTTCTTTCTTCTTTTGTTATAGGATTGACAGGAGATGAAAAAAAATTCGTTATTATGAAAATGAAAGAGTTAAGGAAAAAGAATTTTAATAATTAAATATGATAGAGATTATAGATAAACATAGTTGTTGTGGTTGTTCTTCTTGTGTACAGAAATGTCCTAAAAAGTGTATCTCTATGTATGAAGATGATGAAGGTTTTCTTTATCCCGTAGTAGATAAAGAAAAATGTATAGATTGCGGTCTTTGCGAAATTGTATGTCCGTGTCAAAATGATAGTAAAAAAAAGAGAACGAATTTTCTAGATATATATGCAATAAAAAATAAAAATGAAAAAATCCGAATGCAAAGTTCATCGGGAGGTGTTTTTACTCTTTTAGCAGAAGAAGTGATAAAAAAAGGAGGTGTTGTATTTGGGGCATGTTTTAGTGATGATTGGGAAGTAAAGCATCATTATACTGAAAGTATAGAAGGGCTTGCGGCTTTTCGTGGATCAAAATATGTACAGAGTTATATCGGAACTAGTTATCAAAAGGTAGAGAGTTTCTTAAAACAGGGAAGAATAGTTATGTTTACAGGAACTCCTTGTCAGGTGGCAGCTTTAAAACGTTATTTGCGTAGAGAATATGATAATTTGTTAACAGTTGATTTTATTTGTCATGGAGTACCTAGCCCTAAAATTTGGCGTATATATTTGAATAAAGCAGTTACTGATTACTGTGATACTCAGTCAAGTTTGACCTCGTCTTGTAAAAAATGCCTACAAAGTGTAGAGTTTCGATCGAAAATAAAAAGTTGGAAAAATTATAGATATAGAATGGTTTTTTCTAAAATAACAAAGAATGGAAAGGAGATAATGTTTGCATATTCTTCTTTGTTTAGTGAAAATGTCTATATGCGGATGTTTTTATCAGGTTTAATATTGCGTCCATCTTGTTATGAATGTCCTTCAAAAGCAGGAAAGTCTGGTAGTGATATAACAATTGGAGATTTTTGGGGAGTAGAAAATGTAGTTCCTCAATTTGATGATGATAAAGGAATAAGTTTATTACTAATGAATAATTCTAGATTTATGCCGTTATTGAGTGAAGTACATTCTCGTTTTGAATCTTTAAAATTGCCAGTTGATATTATTTGTAAATATAATAAGTCTTTTTTGTTTTCTGCAAAAGAACCTTTAGAAAGGAATCGTTTTTTCCTTTTGCTTTATAAAGGTGATGATTTTTTTTCCTTTGGGCAGTTGGTTTGGAAAAAAAATGGGAAAGTGAATTTAATTTCAAAAGTAAATAGATTCTGTATATGGTTAAAAAAATTGGTATCTTAACATTACCTCCGATATATAATTACGGTAATATATTACAGATTTATGCCTTGCAGTATATGATTAATGATATGGGGTATGAAGCTGTTCTGATTAATAGAAATCCACAAAGGAATAGATTGTCCTACATAAAAAATAGAATAAAGGTGTTTGTTGCTGATTTGTTAAAATTGCGTAAAGGATATTTCTATTCTGATAAAAACATTAAACTTGTTAGTTCGAAAACAAGAAATTTATTATTGAGAATATAAAACAAACTCGATTATGTAAATCCAATAAAGAATTGTATGAAATAACTAAAGATTTCCATGCCATCATTGTTGGGAGTGACCAAGTATGGAGGGTTTCCAATGATGATGATATTTGTATATATTTTCTAGATCCTAAAATTTTTGACAGAAAAATATTGAGAATATCTTATGCTGCATCTTTTGGTGTAGACAGATGGTTGGGGAATTCTGTGCAGACCAAAAAGTGTATTAATCTCTTGAAAAATTTTGCAGGAATATCAGTTCGAGAAAAATCAGGAGTTGATATATGTAAAAAGATGTTTGGAATAGATGCTATTCAAGTTATTGATCCAACTCTTTTGTTAGATTGTTCTGTATATAAAAATATATTAAGTGGTATATCGGTAGATAAGCGTATTTCAAGAAAAGACATAATGTGTTATATTTTAGATAATTCTTCTATGAAAAAGCTTATTATAGATGAAATATCTAGAATCCTTCAATGTGAATATTATTATTTTCTTCCCAAACAAAAGTCTAGTTTGTATGATAATGTTAAGATGAAAAACTGTATGTATCCTTCTGTGGAGGAATGGATATATTCTTTTTATAGTTCACCTTTTATTATAACCGATTCATTTCATGGGTGTGTCTTCTCTATTATTTTTAATAAGTCATTCTGGGTCATAGCAAATCCACAGCGTGGACTATCTAGAATTACCTCTTTATTAACAATGTTTGGTTTGCAAGATCGTTTGATTTCTTCACCAAAAGAAATTGTGTTAGAAAAAATACGTAAGGAAATAAATTGGCATAAAGTTAATAGAATAAAAGAACAATTGCGTGAAAAAGGTAGGGAATATCTTTCTCAAAGAATAAATACAACTATATGAAAGTTTCAATATTTATACCTGTATATAATGGAGAAAAATATATTGGTAAAACATTAGATTCTATCTTAAGTCAGTCTTATACAAATTTTGAAATATTATGTGTGGATGATAGTTCTGTTGATAACAGTTGGGATGTTTTATTAGATTATCAAAAGAAGGATGATAGAGTGAAGATATATAGAAAAGAAAATGAAGGTAATGTGCCCTTTTCATGGCGG
>CAJMOW010000106.1 GCA_905215145.1 uncultured bacterium
ATGTTGTATTACCTTTCCAAATGAAAAAAGATGTTGCTAAAAAACAGATAGAGAATTTTGTAGGGAAAAGAAAATTTTTTGCGCACCCTAAATTTAGACAAGAATTTACAACTCAAAATATAATGGGAGTTTATTTTCCATATATGGTTGTAGACGTTAATTCACATTCTAGATTAGTTGGGCAAGGTGAGCATTTAACTAGGAGATATTCCGTAAAAGTTGGAGATAGAACTGAAAGTCGTTATGATGCAGATTTATACAATGTATCAAGAGAATTTGATTTAACTATCAATGGATTAACAATTGAATCTAATTTAGATAGACTAGATACTGCATCATCAAATAAAACAAACAATGTAATTAATTCTATAATGCCTTTTGATATTGAAAATTGTGTAAGATATGATTCAAATTATTTAAAAGGTTATACTTCTGAAAGAAGAGATACAAATATAGAACAATTAAAAAATTTAGTTGAAACTCAATCAAAAGATGTAGCTAGATTTGCTGCAAATGAAACACTAAAGCAATATGACAGAGGTGTTGCTTGGTCTAGTGAACAATTTGATGTAAAAGGTCAACAATGGAAAGCTACATATTTACCAGTATGGTTATATAGTTATCAGCAAGTTAAAGGTGATAAAAAATTATTACACTATGTTGCAGTTAATGCAAGAACAGGTGAAACTATGGGAAGTGTTCCTATACATATGCCTAAATTATTTTTAATATCAGCTTTTGTTGAAATACTTGGGATTTTAGCTATGGTATTTATTGATTTTGACTATAATTGGATTTTTTTAACATTGGGAATTATTTATTTTCTTGTTATGTATGCAAGATATCGTAATTCTGGTGCAAGGCATAATCATGAAACAGAAACAAAATCAAATATGTCTAATTTAATAAAATCTGATGTATATGTTACAAAAAGAAAAGACCTTAAAAATTCAAGAATGGATGGAGCTAATAACACAGTTGTTAATGGTCAAAACGCTAAGAAAGGCTTTTTAGATTCTATTACTGAAAATAACTCAATAGTTAATACAATAAATAAAACTATTAATAAAAAATAAAAAATCAGTACATAAAAAAAATTAAGGAAAAGATAAAATGAGTAAAATTAGAAATACAATAATAATAGGTGTAATTGGATTAGTATTAACCTTTTTGGGAATTATACTTCCATATTTCACAATATCAGTTTTTGGATATGGTACAAGTATAAGTTTATTTGGTTATTGGGAAGGAAAAGTAATATTAGTACTACTTTTTGCTAGCTTACTATTTATTTGTAAGGATTACATAGAAAAATTCTTACCACAACTATTTGATTCAGGGTTTGGTTCAAAGATTAAAGATGCAAATCCTAAATTTGTTTTAATTCCAACTATACTTATGGCAGTTTTTGCTATTTGGTTATTTTTTTCAATTGAAATAGATATGACATATATAAAATATGGAATAGGTTTTTGGCTATTATGGATAGGTATAATATGTTTATTAGTTCATTCGTTTATATATAAAAAACCTATTGCAGAAAATAATAGTTATTACCAACCACAACAAAATGCAAATATAATGAATAATCAGTTTACGCAATCAACACAAACTGCAATGCCAAATCAAAATGCAAATATGATGAATAATCAATTTGCACAACCAGCACAAACTGCAATGCCAAATCAAAACACAAATATGATGAATAATCAATTTGCACAATCAGTACAAACTACAATGCCAAATCAAAATGCAAATATGAATAATCAGTTTGCACAACCAACACAAACTACAGTACCAAATCAAAATGCAAATATGATGAATAATAATTTGAATGCTGATATTAAGGTTTGTCCAAATTGTGGTAGCAAATGTAATATAAATGCAGACAGATGTTTTATGTGTGGTAAAGAATTATAATAAAAAAAATAGATAACAATCTTGGTTATCTATTTTTAAAAAATAGGATGTGATATATATGAAAAATAATTTATTTATAAAAATATTATGCAGTATACCAGTAATTTTACTATTTTTATATTTTATACCGTTTTTAGGTGTATGTTTAATTTTATTTAGATATTTTATATATGATAATAAAAAAAGAATAGAAACACCAATTTATTTAATAGTTTGTGGAGTAATAATTTTAATTCCTAAATTAATATTAAGCATATCATCTGCAATGAAATATGAAATACCGTATTTTAATGATATCTTTAATTCAGAACTATATTCTATAAATTTTATAAAATATAGTAAACTATTAATAACTGTAGGAGTTATATTCCTAATTCTTTCATTTATATTTAATTCTTTATTTAATAAAATTAAAAATTATTTACATACATCAATTAGTTCATATGAACAAAGAACTGCTAAAATACAAGAAAAAAATGATTTAATTATGAAAGAAAAACAAATGCAAGCTAAAAATACACATGTAGTAATTTGTTCACATTGTGGAGCAAGTAATATGCTAACCTCGACAACCGGAAAATGTAAATATTGTAGAAATATAATACAATAAATTGTTGCAAATTTGTAACAATTTTTTTTTGCTATAAAATAGTATTATTTTGATTAAATATAAGCATTTTATGTTAAAATATTGATAGACATAAGGTGATAAAATGAAAGATTATAATGGTTTAACACAAACAGAGGTTTTAGATAGAGTAGAAAAAGGATTAGTTAATTATGATACAACTTTACCAACAAAATCAATAAAAAGAATTATCTTCGAAAATGTTGTAACATTATTCAATATAATAAATTTATTACTTGGACTATGTATTTTTTTGACTGGTTCATATAAAAATATGCTTTTTCTAGGTGTAATTATATGTAATACTTTAATTAGTACAATACAAGAAATAAGATCTAAAAAAATAATTGATAAATTATCACTATTAGTTGAATCAAAAGCAAGAGTAATAAGAAATAATAAAGAAAAAGAAATAAATATAAACGAAATAGTAAAAGATGATTTAATATTATTTAAAATTGGAAATCAAATAATGGTAGATTCAATTATAATAGATGGAAGTGTTGAAGTAAATGAATCTTGTATAACAGGAGAAGCTGATTTAGTATATAAAAAAAAGGGAGATATGTTATTATCAGGTAGTTTTATAGCAAGTGGTAAATGTATGGCAAAAGTAGAACATGTAGGTCTTGAAAATTATTCATCAAAAATTACCAATGGCGCTAAATATCTAAAAAAAGTCAACTCAGAAATAATGAACTCACTTAATAAAATAATCAAAATAGTTTCAATATCAATTATTCCAATTGCTATATTACTATTCTTAAATCAGTATTATTTAACAAATAACAACTTAAATAGTTCAATAATAAATACTGTTGCCGCACTTATATCTATGATACCAGAAGGACTTGTATTACTTACAAGTACAGTTCTAGCTGTAAGCGTTGTAAAATTGTCTAAATATAATGTTTTAGTGCAAGAATTATTCTGTATAGAAACACTTGCAAGAGTTGATGTTATATGCTTTGATAAAACAGGAACTTTAACAAATGGAAAAATGGAGGTTATAGATTATATAAAACTATCTTCTACAGATGAAAAAAAATATATAAAAGAATTTTGTAACCTATTAAATGATAACATTACAATGAATGCAATAACAGACAAGTATGGTATAAGTGATAATTTAATATCAAAAGAAATTATTCCATTTTCATCAGAAAAAAAATGGTCTGGTGTTACATTTAAAGATGATTTTACATATATAATTGGAGCACCCGATTTTATATTAAAAGATACAAAAAAAATTGATTTATATTTAAAAAAATATTCAAGTAGATATAGGGTATTATTATTTGCACATTCTAAAAAATCTTTTAAAAATAAAGATTTGCCAGATGATATAGAAGTAGATGGTTTATTATTACTACAAGATAAAGTAAGAAAAGAGTCAGCTAAAACTATAAATTATTTTAAAGAACAAGGTGTTGATGTAAAAATAATATCTGGTGATAATCCAAATACAGTAAAATGTGTTGCAGAACAAATCGGTGTTAATTTAGAAAATATTGTTGATATGAGTAAAGTAGAAACTAAAGATATAAAAAAATATTTAAATTGCTCTATATTTGGAAGAGTGACACCAAACCAAAAACATGAAATAATAAAAGAATTAAAAAAAGAACACACAGTTGCTTATGTTGGAGATGGAGTAAATGATGTCCTTGCTTTAAAAGAATCAGATTGTAGTATAGCTCCTATTAATGGTAGTGATGCCGCAAAAAATGTATCACAAATAGTTTTAATGGATTCAAATTTTGATTCAATGCCCACAATTGTAAATGAAGGAAGAAAAGCAATAAACAATATTGAAAGATCAGCAAGTTTATTTATAGTAAAAACAATATATGCATCCCTTTTAGCTTTGTTATTCATTTTTATTGATTTAAAATATCCATTTATACCAATTCAATTAACACTAACAAGTGCTCTTACAATAGGAATACCTTCATTTATACTTGCTTTAGAGCCAAACTATGAAAAGGTAAAAGGAAACTTTTTCATAAATATATTTAGTAAGGCATTTCCAACAGCTTTAACTATAGTAATAAATATATTGATAGTTGTAATCTTAGGTAGTATATTAAAATTAAGTGAGGAACAAGTATCAACACTTTCAGTTATATTAACTGGTTTTATTGGATTCATGCATATATATATAATTAGTAAACCATTAACTCCACTTAGAATGATTTTACTTAGCACACTTATAACAGTATTTGTTATAGGAATAGTAGGGTTAAGAACATTATTTTCACTTGCTTTTATAACACCTTACTTACTTTTGCTAACACTAATACTTATGGCAAATACCCTTATAATATTTATATTAATGATAAATTTATTTCATAAATATATATATAAATTTATTAAAAGGATAAGTGAAAGATAATGAA
>CAJMOW010000107.1 GCA_905215145.1 uncultured bacterium
TATATAATTTCGAGCGAAAAGAAAAGCAGATAATTTTTGTAGGAAGATTAGAGTATACACAAAAAAGAATCGAAAGAATTTTAAATGTCTGGGGCAAAATACAATCTGAATATAAAGACTGGGAATTAACCATAGTCGGAGATGGTCCTGACATACTAAGACTAAAAAATATTACTGAAAATAAAAATATTCAGTCTGTTAAGTTTGTAGGTTTTCAAAACCCAAAAAGCTTTTATGAGAAAGCCTCAATTTTGTTACTGACATCAGATTATGAAGGTTTCCCACTTACGATAACAGAGAGTATGAACTTTGGTGTTATTCCTATTGTCTATGGTAGTTATAGTGCCGCATACGACATTATATCTGACAACTATTCAGGTATGATATCCAAGCCAAACAATGGATTTGACGAGGAAGACTTTACAAACAAGTTGAAAATGCTTTTGTCATCGGTAACTAAGCGGAAAGATTTTTCTCTAAATGCTCTAAATGACAGTAGGAGATTTTTACTAAACAACATTTACGAAAAATGGGAAAAGATCTTGTGACAGATGAAATAACTGTTATAATGCCGGCATATAATGCTGAAAGATTGCTTCCTGCAACTTTGGATAGCATTTTGTTGCAAACTTATAAAAACTGGCATTTAATAGTAGTGAATGACGGCTCCACAGATAAAACTGCGGATATATTAGATGAATATTCTTCCAAATATAAAAACATTGAATATATTACAATCAAAAATACAGGATCGGCAAGGATTCCAAGATTAAAAGCAGCAAGTTTAAGTAATAGCGAATGGATCTGCAACATTGATTCAGATGACATTATTGAATCAACTTATTTGGAAAAATTAGTAATACAGGCAAAGAAGACAAATTCAGATATAGTTTCTCCAACCATGCATTACACAACTTTTGAAGGTGAAGTCTTTAACCAAGTACCAGATAAAGGGTTTGACTTCAATCAAGTTCTGACAGGAAAAGATGCTGCTTTTCTAACCTTTAAACAAGGTTCTGGTTCTATGATTGCATGCAATGGAATGCTTTGCAGAAAGGAATTGTATGATGAACTTCTAAAAGATGTAACCTCATCTTCCTATGTATATCAAGATGAAGTGGATTTTTTTTTTATATTACTCAGAGCCAATCGTGTTGCGTTCAGTGACGCAAAATATACATATTTTAAAAATGACAATAGTGTAACCCATACTCCCCGAGTCAAAACTTATGATAAGTTACTGACGGAAATTAAATATAACCAATTAATAAAAAGAGAATATACTGACAATTCAATTATTCGTTTGGGAAATGCTCGTTTTCTTCAAACTCTGTTTGCAAGAAGAATTAAATATTTGAAAGAAAAACATCAATTTAATAAGACTCAACAGGAAGAAATAAATCAGATGTTTAGGATGGCTTTTCATCACATAGACTTAAATGCACGCTATCCTTTGATGAAAAAAATAATGTTTTCATTTGGTTTCCAATTCTTTAAATTAAGTGTAGGCATAATTCATGGCATCAAGCGTTAGTTCAAAAAAACAAAAAAGCGCATTAATATGGAATGCAGTTGAAAGATTTTCAACTCAAGCTATTCATTTAATATTAAGTATAATCATAGCACGTCTATTAAATCCTTCAGATTATGGCTTGGTTGCTATGGTGTCAATTTTTATGGCAATAGCGCAAACTCTGATAGATAGTGGTTTCTCGAATGCTCTTATACAAAAACAAAATCGTACGGAAGTTGACTTCTCAACAATATTCCATTTTAATAATTTTGCATCATTATTTCTCTATATTGTTTTATATTTTGGTTCAATTCCAATTTCAAAATTCTACGATTCTTCTGAACTGATACCGGTTCTTAGACTATTTGCTTTCAATCTTATAATTCAAGGATTATCTATCATACAACAGACCCAATTGATAATAGAACTTAGATTTAAAGATAAAGCTAAAATATCCCTTGTTGCGGTTATTATCAGTGGAATATGCGGCATAATAATGGCTTATAATGATTTCGGACCATATGCGTTGGTTTGGCAGATTATAATAATGAATGCTATTACAACGATTGGGCTATGGATAATGAAACCATGGAAACCGATGCTGGTATTCTCCTTAAGTTCATTTAGAACGTTATTCAAATTCAGTTCCAAAATTATGATAGGAGGATTGTTGCACAGTGTATATACTAACATTTATTCTCTTATAATCGGAAAAATATACAATAGCGCAGCATTGGGGCTTTACACAAAGGCAAATAATTTAAGTAAAACACCTTCTTTACAAATTGCAACCATTATCGATCAGGTTTCATATCCTGTATTATGCGGATTACAAAACGATAGTGTTCAACTTAAAACAATGTTTTTTAAATATTTACGCCTATCATCATTTATTATAACCCCAATAATGATTCTTTTATGCTGCCTGGCAAGACCTTTGGTTATTATACTGTTAGGTACTAAATGGGAAGCAATGATAATTTTTCTACAAGTTCTAAGTTTGGCTTACATATTGGAACCTGTTCAGAAATTTAATTGGCAATTGTTGAATGTTCATGGTCGTTCTGACTTGTCTCTTAAGTCTGAAGTAGTAAAAAAAATAATCAGTATATCTCTTCTGCTAATAGCTATTCAATTTGATGCGATTTATGTCGCACTGTCTTTATTGATATATTCGGTTTGTGATGTAATTATCATTATATATTTTGTGAGACAAATAACAGATATCAGCTACAAGGAAGAAATTAGGCAATTAAAGCCTTTTTATATTGGGGGACTCCTAATGTGTTTGTTGATATATTTAACAATTTGTCTTATCAGTAATGTATATATATCATTTATTGTCGGTCTATTAGTAGGCTTGGTAACGTATGCCATTATTTGTAGACTATTTAATTGTCCTGAACTTAAACACATATCTAAAAAATTATGATTCATATAGTATGTGGAATTGACGACAAATTTGTAATGCCATGTGGAGTTCTTATGTCTTCCGTTTTTGAAAATAACAAGAATGAGCAAATTGAATTTCATGTTATTACGGCAGGACTGAAAAACGAAAGTACCAACAGCTTGCAAAAGATTGCAGACAACTATAACCAAAGGCTTTCGTTTGTAGTTGTTGATGAAGTTGTTTTTAAAGATTGTCCCACAAACACGTATATAAGCGCAGCGGCATACAACAGGATTCTTGCAGCAAACATTCTACCCCCAGATATGAAAAGATGCCTTTATCTGGATGCAGATATGATTGTAACCAGAAATGTAAGAGATTTATATAATGTCAATATGGATAATGCGGCAGTAGGAGTTGTAATAGACCAATCCGGTGATGACATAAGACACTTTAACAGATTGGGTTATAGTAGAGAAAAAGGTTATTTTAACTCTGGACTGCTTTTAATGGATTTGGAAGTATGGAGAGAAAAAGAATTACCCAATAAGGTACTTGAATATATCGATTCGCATAAAGGCAATTTGCAATTCCATGACCAGGATGCATTGAATGCGGTTCTATATGACGATACCTATTATCTTCCTATGAAATATAATTCGCAATTCTCATTCCTATACAAAAATCCATATATTGACAAATCACGCTGGCAAGATATGTACGAGGCAGCGGAACACCCGGTAATCATACATTACACAAATAAAATCAAACCTTGGCATAGAGAGTGTATACACCCTTATAAAGATATCTGGTTTGAATACTATAAGAAAACTGAATGGGGAAAGAATAAATTAAGGGTATATTCTAAAAAGGGATATATGAAGATTCTCATTAAAGAGTTTCTAAACAAATGCGGAATAAGAAAACTTAATCCACCAACTATGCTTAGAGAAGAATTTTATAAATTTTATCAACATTAGAAATGGACAATATAAATACATCTTTGATTGTTAAGTGGTTGAGATTACCAATGGCTTTGTTGGTAATCTTTATTCACATGACACCCCATTTAAATCCACATTTCACCCCTGTTTATAGCATAGACTGGCAATCTTTATCACCAGATAACATATACTCAATTATCGGAATCTTTTTCAATAATCTATGCACTGTTGCTGTCCCTTTCTTCTTTTTTACGGCAGGATATTACTTTTTCTTTAACACAGAAAAATTTGATAAAGATACATATAAATCAAAAATAAAAAAACGGATAAAAACGCTATTAGTTCCTTATGTGTTATGGATTATTATAACAATCATTCTGCGCATCTTGTACGGTCTGTACAAAATGTACGTACTTAAACTATCTATTTCAGAACTTCCATCTGATTGTTTAACAATAGATGAAATAACAACACTTTCAAACATTCTAAGTTTTTTTTGGAACTATTTCATAATCAACGAAAATAACACTTTTAATCCATTAGGGCTTTCATCTTATTTAGCAGCTCCTATCAATATCCCATTATGGTTTTTAAGAGACCTGATTATTTTAACTGCAATTTCTCCGTTGCTATATAAAGGTATAAAATATTTAAAAAAATGGGGTATTGCTATATTATTGGCTGCTTTTATCTTAAATATAGAAACCCTACCAGGTATACATGTCAAAGGACTTTTCTTTTTTGTGTTTGGAAGCTATCTGGCTGTTAATAAACTTGATATTCTGGATACTTTCAAAAGTTACAAGTGGCTTATTCCATTATCTATAGCATTACTAATAATGCTTGTCCCTGCCGACAACATGCCTATATCTACGAGTATACGGCATATATATCAAGTAACTGGCATCATTGCTGTTTTCCTTTTAGCCAATACAATGATAAAAAAACTCAAGTATATAAATCAATTTATTTTTAAACACTCGAATGCTTCCTTTTTTATCTACGTTGTACATACTATTCCCATAGTTGTCGCATCTCCTCGGGGCTTTGCAAGTTTATTAATTGAT
>CAJMOW010000108.1 GCA_905215145.1 uncultured bacterium
CCAGAAGCGTGACTTGGATCAACAAAGATTTGATGTTTTGTGTTATTCTTAATATACGGAACCGCTTGAATATCTAGGACATTTCTTGTCGTTGTGTCAAAACTTCTTATTCCTCTTTCGCATAAAATAACTTTTTCTTCATTATTTATATATTTTGCAGCATTAATCCACTCATTATATGTTGCACTTAAACCTCTTTTTAATAATACAGGTTTTGAATAATGACTTAATTCCTTTAATAATTCATAATTATACATATTTCTACTACCTATTTGTATAATATCAATTTTATCTGCATATTTTCTTACCTGTTCTATTGTCATTAATTCTGTAACAATTGGTAAACCCGTTATTTCTTTAGCTTTTAAAAGATATTCTATTCCCAAATCTCCCAATCCTTGAAAACTATCTGGGTTAGTTCGTGGTTTAAATACACCACCTCTTAAATAATCAACACCAATTTGTTTTAGTTTTATGGCAATTCTTACTATTTGTTCTTCAGATTCAACTGCACACGGTCCTGCAATGATTGTAACCTTTTTCATCATTTGACCCCCTATCAAATTTTTTTATTACATTTTATTATTTTTAAACCATTCAGCAAAATCATATTTAGCAGTACCCCAAAATTTTGCTTCATAGTCTCTATCTTTTTCTCTTAATTCACTTAATGTTTCTGTTTCACCATCTGGAATATAAAATTTATCGTGCCATCTTCCCAAATTACCTCTTGCTTCTGTTGCTATTGTACCAGTTCCACCACCAGTAAATATAACAGGTTCTTGTCCCGGCTCACAATAAGCAAAACAATCTTCTAATCTTGCTTTTCTATTAGTTTCGTTTTTGAATAATTCCAAAAACTTATCAACACCAATTTGTTTATCAAAATAAGCATTATAAGGTCCTGGTAAACCTCCTAAAGCATCTATATATAAACCAGAATCTGATTTAATACAAGGTCTGCCTAATTTTTCACAAGCATATTTTACACTAAATGCAACTACTTCTTTGCAACTTTTTGCTTGTATTTCAATGATTTCAAAATCTGGATTTTTAATCTCGATATCAAATCCATACATATCTTTAAAAATATGTTGTGCCTCCTCAAATTTCCCCTTATTACCAGTTAAATATATTGGTTTTTCCATTTTATCATCCTCCAACTCTATTATACCATATATTTTTATTATCTTATTAATTTTCTGCAATTTGCATAAGGAATATCATTATCTGTCATTCCCCATGGATTTTCTAGAAACTTTTCCCACACTTCTGCATATGGTTCTTCATCAAAGTGTTTTGCTAAATTTTCCAAATTATAGTATGGTAATATTTCTAATGGATTAATAGTATTTTCTTCTCCAGAATGACTAGTATCAAATTTTCTCACTTCAAAATGTAAATGAGGTATTCTTGATCCACCAGAACAACCACTTAAACCAATTATTTGGCTTTGTTCTATTTGTTGACCAATTTGAACTAAAACTTCTCTTAAGTGTGCATAAACTAATCTTCTACCATTTCTATCCAATATTTCAACTTTGTTGCCATATCTTTCATTCCATTTTGCACTTCCAGATATAATCTTTTCATCTAATCCTGCTGATACAACAATTCCTTCAATTGATGCTTTTACTGGAGTAAGAGTTTGTGCAGTAATATCAAACCCAGAATGAAATCTAGGCTTTCCAAGTATCATATGCACTTGTCTTAAACCATATCTGTCATGTTCCAAGACTTTATATTGTGGTTCAATAGGCCAAATATAATTATTTTCCATTTTTAGGCTCCTTTCTTAATTTTTTTATCTCACAATTAGTTAAATGGCTATCTATTTTTTCTTCAAAACTATCATCATTACTGAATCGGTAATAATAATCAATCATTTCACCATTTAGTGCCATTTCCCTTAATTTTGTAAGCCCACTATTTAATTCATTTTGTAAATAGTTTTTAAAATCTTCAAATGAAATATTTTTCTTCTCTCTTGCTAAATAATTTTGATATAACAATTCTTGCGTTGCATCTACATATAAAATACTAAAATCTTCTATATTTAAGTGTTGAATAGTAAATGCTATTCCTTCTAATGTTCTAAATCCAATTAAGATAAATTTATCGCACTCATCATTAGACATTATTTTACCTATTTCATTTGAAATCAATTGAGAAGTAATATCCTTTCCATACTGAACTTCTAATTTTTTTACCCAATCTCCCATTGAAATATCTGGATCCATTTCTTTATGTATTCTTCTCATAATTGGTCCAGTATCAATCATTCCAATATTTTTATTTTTTGCAATATACTCTCTTGATGAGTATGTTTTTCCACTTGCGTGTGGTCCAACCAAAAACAATACTTTTTTCACTAAAACCTCCTATTTTTTTTAATATATTTTTTTGCTTCCGAAAATTCATTGATTCTATACATATTGTCGCATAGTACTCTGTCAATATTGTATTCGTTAGTCATCAATAGACTCTTTATTCCATACTGATTAGCTTTTGAACAATTATCAAAAGAATCATCTATTAAATATTCAATTCCATTTTCAAAACAAAATTTTCCTTTATTACTAACTTGCATAAATATTTTGTCATAAGGCAAATTATTTTTCACTAACAATTCTATAATTTTCTTTTCCAAATCAGCATATGTATCTTCTGTCTTTGCAGTAATAAAATATATTAAATATCCCAATTCTTTAAAATATTGTAAAGTATCAACTACTCCCTTTTTTACTGGTGATGAAAATGTTATTTCTTGTCCATAACACTCCCAAAATTCTTCCTTTTCCTCTTTAGACCAGCCATATATGTCTTCTGGCAAATATAAATGTTTTTCCTCACTCGGTTTATTATTTGAATGTTCTAGGTTGAATTGTTTTGCTTTTTTTATTAAAGAAGGCCAAACATCTATAATAGTATCCGCTATATCAATCCCAATCTTACTCATTAACATCCATCTTTACTTCATCATATTTGTTATATAATTCCAATAAATAATCACATACTTCTTTGTTTTTAGTAATTACATTTTTAGCAATCATATTACAATATCCACACGAGTTACAATTGCCTGTACACTTATTATCTATAAAGAATGTTATAAAATTATCAAGTTTTTTATTATCAATATATATATGTCTCTCACATTCTCTTTGTCTTCCTAATCCTCTAACTCGTCTAATTTCTTCATATATATCTTTTCTACTATTAACACTTTGCCTTTGTAATTTCAAATCATCTTTTGCTACTACGCCGTGTCCTTGTATTAAATCTAACAAATTACCTTCATATTTTCTATCAGTATAGGCTTTCACTCTTTTCACCAATTCCTCAGTTGGAAAACCTCTTTCAGTAATTTTAAAATGTTCTATACCAATATTTTCGTAAAATTTAATATCCTCAGGTCTAACCCACGGTGATCTAATATATTCTTCAATATTTTCTAATTCTTTTTTTTGACAATAAAACAAACTCCAATCTTCATAAGAATTACTATTTTTATCTTTATTCGAAGCGTGAGATAAGCCAGTTGTATGTGTATATATCATAGGGCAATTTTTTAAACAACTATTTGTTACTAAAATCTCTATTTTAGCTGTTTTTAAATTATCAACCATATATTTTAGTGTCTTAAAATCTCTATTTACTTTTACAAAATCTACACATAAGTAATCTGCACCAAGATCTTCCCAGTATTTTGCTTTTGTGTAAGAGTCAATACAAGCAAATGTGGAAACTCTAACTTTAAAATCTTCTTTAAAATATTTTTTTACAAACATTAAAATGTACGGATTAGTTATTGTCAAAGCATTAACGCCTATATCTTTTAAATATTCTAAAAACCTTTTGAATTCAGATTACCACACTGGATCTTGCTCATTATTGGATAAACAACTACCATTCAGTAAATAATTAAATCTAATACCTGCTTCTCTTACCTTTTTAACGTGAGATTCAAATAATTCTTTATCTATATTGGACAAAGTGTTATCTGGTCTTCCTCCACCAATATAATCGTGTTTCATTTTTCCATAAACTTCATACACAGGATAATCTTTAATTTGATCAATTAATTTATTATCAAAATTTGTTGCTAACGATATTTTCATTTTTTACCTCCATCTTCTAATACTTGATATTCGCTCATTATTTTTACTAAAATATCTACAAACTTTTTATTTGTGATTTCATCTTGAATTGCAATTCTTATATGCAATTTATTATTTTCATCATATACTGGAACAACTGATATATTATTTTGTTCAAGTAGTTTTAAAAATTCGTTTTTAAAAACGCTGTCTGTCATTATAGTGTTTGAATCACTTAAAATACATTTAATTCCTATTTTATCAAGTTTTTTAATTATTACTTTTTTCTCTTTGGTTATAGATTTAATATTATTCGTTATATTTTCTTTTCCATTTTTCAACAACTCGTTCGCAACTATACAAGACAACCCAGAAAATTCGTTTGTCGTTATATTTTCAAGATAACTTTGCTTAAATTCGGGGTTACACACAAGATAACCAAGTCTAAAATTTGCAATACCATAGGCTTTAGAAAATGATCTTACAATTAATAAATTTTTAGGAATATTTTTATAACTCAATAAACTTTTTTTATTTGTAAATTCTATTCCAGACTCATCAACGACAACAGGAACATTTATACTTTTGGCAAAATCTATAATATTTTCACAATTTTCATATAGACCAGTTGGATTGTTAGGATTACAAATATAAACCATTCTCGT
>CAJMOW010000109.1 GCA_905215145.1 uncultured bacterium
ATATAATTATATCACATAAAACTATTTTTCAAAATCATCATGGTCTGGTGTGCTTTCTTTTTTTGAAACGCCAATAAAAAAACCAGCATGAGTTAAATCTCTCTCACCAACATCTGGGACTATGCAATTTTGATAAACATCACTTAAAATATCATTCTCTGGATCTCTACTTAAATTTATTTGCTCATCTTTTTCTAATGCTTCGACTAAATACTGATAAAATTCAGGTATAAGTCCACCTACTTTATTTAATCCAACTTTTCTTGCATTAATTGGTGCTACCACCATAGACATAAAATAAGCTTCTTTTAAAATATTAATTAATTCTTCTTTTTTTAACGTTTCCATATTTATTCCTTCCCATTTATTTGTTCTTATAATAATCATTTATTTTTTGTTTTTCTTCTTGAGAAATTTTTTCTATTTCTTCTCCTGTTGCACGTCTTTTTTCTTCGTTATACTTGTCATATAAAATATATTCTTTATCATCCACTAGATATAAAATTCCTCGTTTATCAAAACTAATCCATGCAATATTACCTTTTGGAACATAAATATAATTTTCACTATATGGAATTCTTAAACAATAATTTTCTTTTGTTGAACGTGATTCATCTATCATACTTTTACTAACTGATACGCTCTTGATATAACCCTTTTCACTTTCAAGTGATATACCTTTTATCTTTTCTAACTCACTTGCTTTTGTTTTTAAATAAGTTAAATAAGCATAACTTTTATTTGTTTTTACTTTCAATCTATTTGCTTCTGCTAAAATATCTTGAACTTCATCTAGTGATTGAACACCTAACTGTTCCTTTACATCTAAAAAAGTTTTTACTTCTTTAGATGGTTCTAAATATGAAGAAGATAATTCTTGTTGTTCTTTATATGACTCATATATATCCAAATATTCTAAATATAAATTACACAAAGGCACTCGCAATTGTAATGTTTCATTTTCAGAAGCAAGTTCTTGAGATTCTGTTTCTTTACTAATAATATCTTGTTTCAATTTTTCAATTTGTTCTTCTAAAGTTTCATAACCAAATATCTTATTATCATTTAAAAAATTAATAGTATCTACTAATTGATGATATCTTCTTATTTCCATGTATCTGGAATTGTAGTATTTAAAATAATCATTATTAGCATCTAAATCCTTCATACTATATAAAATAGATTGTTTTGATCTAATTGCAAGTTCATTATATAAAGATAAAATTTCACTATCTTCATCAAGCAGTTTATATTTTTCAAAATCAATTACAGTTTGATTTTTTCTTTTTTGTTTAAAAAATTCTTTTAATTCTGCTTCACTGTATCCTTCACCTAATGTTTTGATACTTACAAATCTTTCTTTCCCATAAGGTCGAATACGAATATTTTTTCCTGCCTTAATTTGATATCCATCAAAAGCTAATCTTTCTAACAATTCATCAAAAGAAAAACATATACTTTTTAAGTATTCTATCTTTTCAATTATTTGCTGACGCCAAGTCTTAATAGCTTCACTATATAAATATTTGCTTTTACCAAACCTTCCAATTTTTGGTGCATCCTCAATTATTTTTAATCCATACTCTAGTGCAATCTTATCACTCATATCTCTTAAACCATACAATCCTTCAATAGGATTGGCTAATCTGTCTTCTAATTTCCTGCCTTTTAGATTAACAGCATTTATAACATAATGATTATGCAAGTGCGATCTATCAATATGTGTGGTGACTAAAACTTGGAAGTCAGGATATAATCTCTTCATCAGTTCAACTCCCATCTCATGAACTTTCTCTGGTGTTAATCCCTTTTCTTTTGGATCGAAAGATTGATATCCGTGATAACAGGTTCTACTATCGTTATCTTCTATTATATGAAACTTATCGTTATTAACTTTCATTTCATAAGCAGCAAATTGAGAAGAACAATTAATACCTGTTATTAATGTTCCATCCTTTGTTTTTTTAGAATCTTTAATATAATTGATGCAATCTATTCTTCCCTGAACACCATGCACCGACCACCTAGAAGTTGTTGGCACGTGCATCACCTTCTAACGAAAAGAACTGTGAATTAATTTCACTAGCAAATTCTTTGGCTGCTTTTTTATCTTGAAATTCCATAATGACTCCAAAATTCAATATGCTGTCTTCTCTATAAAATGATATTAATAAATCTTTCTGCATAGCAATATCTCTGCATTCATTTATCTGTTTAATAAAGTCCTCTTTATTAATATCTTCTAATGAATAGGTATAAGTGTTATTATTTAAATAAACTATATACATAGGTTTTTGATTAGGTCTGTTTAAATTAGATGGTCTTACTATAAAATGTTGATAGTTGTTATTCATGATTTTTTTATAGAAGTTTTCATCTACTTTATATTTTTCAATCATTCCTAATCTCTGTTGAATTCTCTTTTCTGTATTAACAGACAAAATTGATATTACTAAATTAGATAATTTATTTATCATTTTAATTATAATGTTATTCTGATTACTTATAACATCAATATCTTTTTTATCTAACATGTAGTTATTTAATATTTTCTTTTGTTCTTTTAATATTTCTCTTAATGTTTCTATAAACTTACTTACAATTTCACATAACTCTTGCTTTCCCTGAACATCTTCTATATATATATTTTCATAAATACATGCTGCCCTTATATATTCTGCTAGGCAATCACCAAATCCATATTTGATTGCTTTTTCGGTTATAATTTTTCTTTCCTCTTCGTTAAGCATAACATTTATTTTTTGTCTTCTTAATTTACTATATCTTTCTTCTGTTGAATTCATCCAGTTTTATCTTTCTTTCTTGTAATTCAAGTTTATATAGTTCTAAATCTTTCAAGTATGCTTTACGAAAATATTTTTCTGCTAACCATTTAACACCATCTTTATTAATCATAACCTTTCCATCTTTGATATATTTATATGAAAACTTATTATGCTTTTGCATTTCATTGACTGCTCTTCCAATTGCGTTTTTACTTTTATTAAAATATAAACGTAAATCTTTCAATGATGTGTCGTTATATTTAAACTGATATGGAGATATATTTAATTCTGACTCTAATCTCTTAATTTGTTTTTCAAAAAATTCTATTTCAAGATCAAGATAAAACTTTTCTTTATTGAAATAAACTTCTTTCAACCAATAAACAAATTCCAGTTTCAAATATTCAATTACATCACCATTACCTGCCACACGAAGATAAACCCAATCTTCCATTGGATGTCGTCTTCCTGCTCTTTTTATAATTTCATCTAATTGTACTTCAGTTAAATTTAAATCTCTTTGAACTCGCCACTTTTCTATTGACTTAAATTCCATCTTTGCTCCTTTCTAAATTCAAATTTATAACTGAGGTTATTTAATAGTCTTATTTTTTCTATCAAGCATGGTGTTGACACACCCATCACTTGTTAGGACGAACTCCTAAGACCTGCAAATAGTCTCCGACAGTTTAGTATTTTTTTTATCTTTTTTTGAATAATTTTTATATTCTTTTTTAGTTTTCATATATATCCTCTTTCCTTTTTTAAAAACAAAAAAAAGAGAGAAATTATTTTTTGGCTTTTTCTAATTCTCTCTTTCTTCTTATTTCTTCTAGTTCTTTTCTACTTTCTTCTTGCATTTTTTTCTTTTCTTCAAGTTCTTCTTCAAATCGTTTTTTCCAAACATTTTTGCTTTGTTTGAATTCTTTTCTTAGCATTTCCATTAATTCTTCTATTGTTGAATTTTCAATTAATTCACAAGTTTCTTTAAACTGTCTATCTGATTTTGGTTTGGTTTTAGCGATAGAACAAAATGTATTTTCAATAGAGCCACTTTCATAATGATCACCAACTTTTTCTTCATAACTAACAATAACGCTTGTATTATAAATAAAGTATGCTCTTCTTTTATTGTCGTTTGACAAAAGATCTTCAAAGGAATTAATATCCCTATATCTTTTCATCTTATAAGTAAATACGATAAATTCTAATCCTTCTTTTTTTATTGATTTCTCATTAGTAATTAAATCTCTAATTAGTTTTCTTTTTGCTTCTGAAACTTCTCTATTTGGATCATTATATTTTTCTTGTTCTTGTTTTTTACCTTCAAGATGTTTTTGATAATAATCATTAAAGTTTTTATACGTTCTACTTCCACGAATATTAACTTCATAGTATTTTCTATGCCAAAACTTATTAAAATCTTCTGCTAATTCAAATAATTCTTTAAAATAAATATTATTCATTCCATCCCCCTAAATTGCCTTATACTTTAACATTTTTATTAAAAAAAGTCAATTATTCAACCTTAAATGTACACGAAATGCTAGAAAAAGCGTCTGAATTAACTATAAATGTTCAATTTCGTTTCTATCATTTAATAAAGGTAAATAATTTAAATCATCATAATATACTGCTGATATTATTTCACCTGACGCTGCTTTTTTTAATTCTTCTTTAAAAATATCTCCATTAAGATAATGTTCAGTTAAATAGTGTGCAATAGAAAAAGGATTCACTTTTTCATTCTTAATATCTTTACAAATATCAAAAATAAATTGTGCATCCTCTTCAGATATATCAGGTGATACTGTATAAATACCATCTAAAATATAATAATTTTTTAAATTGTTTTTATGCCATTCAGGCATAGTTTTATAACCAAATATAACGTTCATTTATTCTCTCTCCATTTCTTCTAATTCATTTCTCAGTTTTTCAAAGCGCCGG
>CAJMOW010000110.1 GCA_905215145.1 uncultured bacterium
ACTCACTTCTGTAAAGAATTGCTGTCTTACCACCTAACTATGCTCTGTTCACTTCTATGCATTTTATTATAGCACAAAAAAGAGCAACAAGGTAAGTACTACCTTGTTACTCTTAATTTTATATTACTCTAAAGGGTTCGCTTGAATCTTATACCACTTCTGCAAAACATCATCTGTTCTACTATAATGGTTCACCCAAATATTACCGCTAGAAATGTCATTAATCTCTACTCTGTTATTAGGTCTATGACCCGTAACTTTCAGTCGATAGTAGTCACCTACATCACTTGGCAATCCTGCCACGTTATTATCATTCTTATTTAAGTCAATAATAAGCTCATGATAAATAGGCACTTTACTTGCAATTGCTTTCACACTACTATTAACAACTCCCTCTGCAATATCCATGCTTACATAGTCAGTCGTTGTAGGTGTAATATTAACCCAATCTGTCCTATGCATTTCTGTGTCGCTATCTTTGATATATAAGCATCTGTAAGTAAATGTGGTTTTATTAGGGTAGAATTCACACACCATTTGCGTTGAGCTAACAGGGAATATTTTCATGTTACCGCTCTTAGTAAATGTCCATGTAGGAAGGTCGTTCGCCACTTTCATAGCAGAACCAACATTAAATGTTGCAGACGCTTTCCAGTTGAGTTTTGTTAAAACATCGTCTAAAGTTGCACCAATGCCATAGTTACTGAATCCCATTTCACTTAATGAGGTGTAGTAAGCACCTACTTTATTAGCGATATTTAACATCATAGCCATACTAGGAATAGCGAAACGTTCATCCGTGTAGCTGTCTTTCAAATTATATTCACTTAAATATTGGTGCCTGTTCCACACATCTCTTAAACTAGCGTAGTAACGTAACATCCATATAAACACAGCTTTGTTACTTGCATAAATATCGTTCCACTGGTTATCAGGAACAGGACTTCTTACGATATCGCTGTTTTCATCATCCCACCAATCACCACGTTTTTTCACGTGTTTCCAACCTACCTCATTAGTGTAACTTAAAGTGTAATTTCCTGCATAGTTGATACCCGCCCATGCACTGAATCCGATTGGTGTACTCTGATTACCTACTTGTGGTGAATACGGCACTTGCATGAGTTCACACAGTTTTACACCGCAGTCAAAGTTACGGTTGTTCTGTAAACCTTTCAACCTATAGTTCCATATATTAGTAGGTCCTTTTTGGTGATAATTCATAAATGTAAAGTAATAATTTCCGTCACTTCTCTCATACTGTGAGATATAAGCTCTATAGGAAGCGTTTTCATCAACATAAGCTCTAATTCCTTGTGCGCCATATACATATGCATCAGCATGACCATAGTTCACACCCTTTAATGCCACATCAACTGTAGGTTTCATAGAATCTGTCCACCAGTTATAGTGTAAGTCAATACCGTTAGCATTCGCTTTCCAAGCGTGTAAGTCTTTTTCTCTGAACACATACGCTTCATAGCTTACACTAGGGTCGCCACCAAGAGAACGGATGTACTCTTCAAGCTCTGTTCTGCTCTCAACATCCCATGTTGAACCGTTTGGCTCATCTTTAGCATGGTTTCTGATATAGTCGGTTGTCAGTTCCTCAATCTTTGTCTTGATTGCTTCTGGAATATCGTTAAAATAGCTATACCCTTGTAAACCAAGCATCCAACCATCTGGGTTCGCCATTGGGATAACGTGTATACAAGTGTCATTGTCAAGAATCTCACTCCACATATCCACACCATCATATACAGCATTTTTCGCTAACACTTCCATCTGCGCAATAGCTATACTAGCACTACAGTCTGTGCCATGAAAACCATTGAAAACAAACATATGTCTAGTTGCTGTTTCTGTGCCGTACTCCATAGCAATCAACGGCAATCCAAGAACAGATGTACCAATAATTTTTTTGCGTACTTTTGGATAGTTGAGCATCAGCGTGTCGATGTCTTCAACCATCATATCATAGGTGTAGTTACGAATTAGTTTTCTTGGAATTACGGCATCTGCTAGTTTTGTATTGTCTGTAATATTGAATGTATTGTTGTAAATTCTTTCTGTTTTTAGGTCATTGAACATTTTATACAGTTTTGCAATCTGCTCTTCATAACTTAATGAGTCATCATAAGTAAGAGGTAATACTGGATTTCCAACACCGCCTATCCCACAGCCATTTCTGTCAAAATTATACATATGTGTTCTCCTTTACCATAATAGCATAAATAAATCTTCAAGTTCACTTAATAAATGTTTATTAATATTTGTTAATGTTTCACGATAATGTTTTAACATTGTACCATTGTCAAATACACCACGATTCCCTTGTACGATTTCAAAATATTCGTTTAAGTTAGTAGCCTCATGTTTTATTGTATTTTTTGAATTGTTTTCGTTTGTGTTTGTGTAACTTCCGTTTGTTTCGTCAATCGTTGCACTTGTAAGATAAGTGTCATTTTCAAGACTTGATATACTACCTTGTGGAGTATCAGAAAATTTGCTTTTTAACTTACTAGTGTTACTGTTTGTTTGTTTTCCTTTGTCTGTTGATTCACTGTCATTTTTACTTTTGTTTGTGTCGTTTATGTTACCTTTTCTAGTAAAATCCGTATCCCATAACGGATTGAATTCTAGCAGGTCACTTGCGTACCATTTATTGTAGTATGGCATAATACTTATCATTTTGTCTGCAAGCTTCAATTTCCATAAGCCAACTGTTTCGAATCCTATTTCTCTTGTGTAGAAATGTCTCAAAATCATGATTTCAAGTACACTTCTGTATTTTTCATCAAAAATAGGATAGTCAAAGTCGAATATCTTTTTGTGAACAGATTTTAATATCTTTTCAATATCATTGTATCCTGTGCTGTGTTCCAATCGGTAAAGAGATTCACAGATAAATCGTACCTCTGTTGTGTAACTACTCACCTACGTCACCGCCTTTCTGTAATGTTTTACGTGAAACATTTAATCCATCTAAACTTGTGTCAAGTTCTTCCCTATAGTCTACGCTGATATTTGTTCCGAACATTTTGTTGATTTTTTCTACTGCTGTTTGACGTTCATGTAAACGACTGAATTTACTTGCAATACTACCACCTTGTGAACGGTTCACCTCGTCACTCACAAGTCGTTCACGTTTCGTAATGTTTACGTTTGAAATACCAAGATACGTTAACGCTTCATTCCATATGTTTGTTTTCAATTCGTAAAGCTGTGGTGCTACGAAAGGTGCATCTGTTCTAATTGCTGTGATATTGTCTGTATTTAACTGGTCACTTCCAAATATAAAAGGCATTCCGCCGTCATACTGCTGATACAGGTTCACCATTGACAAACGTTCATTTTCACCCGACTTGATAAGAACTGGTGTTTTCTGTGCGTTAATGTTTACGTCAATCGTTCTGTCAATATTTGCTAAACGCATAGCGAACATTTTACAAGCATCAACGCTGTTGGTGTGTAACATATTGTTATGAATAATCACGCTGTTCTTTTCATTCAAATCTTTTAAGTATCCGTTTACTGCGTATGCTTTTGTTTTGATTGGTTCACGGTATACGTTTAATCTGCCATCAAGAGTTGCTTGTAAAAATAAATCACCAAGCACATCATCATTGAAGTAAACACCTGCGCCATCCTCAAACAACGTTAGTTCCAAGAATCTAGCATCAACTGTTTCGGGTAAATTCTTCCATTCGATGCAAGAAATTGCAATTTCTTTTAATCGATTATAGTAGTATTGCCATGATACGCAGTTTTGTAGCATACTTGTAAAAAACTGGTTTTTATATTTGTTTCTTCTGTTTCTTCCCATTCTGTTATCACCTCTTTATACAGGACTGTTGTCATATGAATAGTTTCCAATTTCCTCACCATTTTCCCAAAATGTTATGCCACTGTCAAATATTTTACAGATAATTTGCATATCGGGTGATGGAACGCTACCACGTGCAACGCAACCACTTGTCTGAATGTAATTCCAGTGAGGTCTTAAACCTTTACCACTACATACGTTAGGCTGTTTCACTCTGTTACAAGCGTAACCGAACATAGTGAAGAATGTATCAATGCTTCTTGCGTACTCATAAGGGATGCACATTCTACGATAGAACAGTTTGTTTTCTCCCTGTGCTACTAGTAAGTTACTGTTTCCAAGAGTTCCTCGGAATAAGTCGGCTTGGATACTTGCACTATATTCGTTAAGTGTTTGATTAATATATTCGTTTGCAGGTTGTGAAATAGCGTTGACGGCTTCACCAACCACACCTGCAATATTTCCACTTAGCGCACTATTTGTCATACCCGCTACAGCACCGACGGTTGAGTTTACAACTGTTTGTGCCATTTTAACTTTATTGATGTAGGTGTTCTGTGCTAGCCATACTTTGTAAGCATCATTATTCCAACTGCACATTGGAAAGTCCATCATGTTTAATGATTCCATCCTGTAAGGGTTCTCGCCACTACCTTTGTAGTGTGTAGGGAATACACACGCTTTCACAGGCGTATTCTTTGTGCCCTCAATACGGAATCTAGGTGTTAGATTCTCAAAGAATTCATATCTCAACACAAGACTGTTATCAACACCGTTGTCAAATTGGAAATAGTTATATGGGTAAGTGTAAAGTTTGTTATTCTTAGGTTTATAGCCATTTAAAGATGTTGTTGCAGGGTCTACTGGCTTGATAAATGTTTCATCAGAATCATATGA
>CAJMOW010000111.1 GCA_905215145.1 uncultured bacterium
TTTACTTCCATTCAAGATGGATCAAAAACACACAAATTTGTACATGCGCGATTTAACATTCCACGATATACTTTATAAACAGGAGTACGTACATCTAAACCGTATACTAAACCATATACTTCATCATGATTTTCAATACAATATTTTTCTGGTAATATTGCTTGAATTCATACTCTATTATATGTTACATCGTCCGATTCAGCAGTTGTTGTAATCTGAGTAGGAAGTTTAACTTGAACAGTAAAATTGTCTGTAAATTTAGACATTTGATCCAAAAACGGAGAAACATAATCAGAAGTTGGAAGATATTCTTTATTTTTAATAATAGTAGCTTTACCTTCTAGTAGTTTCTCAAGGGTAATTTCCATTTAAATACATTGGTTTTATTAAGTTAATAGCTCTTAATACTGGTTGCTTAAGACCTCTCTTTTTATTGATTAATTGATTTGATTTTAAATCTAGCGAATAATCATTGAAACTAGTTAATTGATAATTATATTTATCTAGAGCTGTATTTATCATGTAAGCTTCTAAAACTCTAGATTCATTTTCTGTTAAATTATCATTAACTGTACATATAATTAATCTTCCAGGATATTTTTCAGTAAATGCTTTAATAAAATCTTTTTTATGTCCTGTTGGGCGACTACATCAAGGTCGAGATGGTTTATCAGAAGTAAATAATCCACTGCCTATATAAACTAATTGATATTTTAAGGTTCATCAACAAAACTGTTGAGAAACTTTATTTCATGAATCTAAGTATAAATAAACAGTACTATCTCTTAAGGAATTCTCTCTAAATTGGAATATTGTATCTACATTCACCTGTTTTATTTGATAATCAATTGTATAATTGAAGTTATTTTTCTTTAAAACAGTAGAAAATAATTTTATATCCATAAAAAGAAAAGGGAGATACAACTAGTATATCTCCCTTTTAAAGGTATTGAATCAGTTATTTATTAACTATATGTTAGAAAGAAGAAGCTTCTGTTCCAAATACAACATATGTGCCTTTCTTTGCGGAAGTCGAAGGTGCATACTTCAACTCAAATGCAATATCCTTACCGTCCTTAACCTCATAAACGATCTGAGCATACATATCTTCACGATACTTAACCATCAACTCTTTAGCAAGCTTCTCTGCATCAGACTTCTTTGAAGCAGTTCCTACTACTTCATCGTTTCGAGTCAGACAAATCTTAATAACTCGTTGTGTCTTACGTTTTCCTTCAACAACATTATTAACAAACTTATAAGGACGTTCCCGAGTATCTTTAGAACCAGGAGCTACTGCAATAACGAGGCCAGCGCCAGCAAGACCAGCAAGACCATTCTTACTTAGAGCTTCTGTACAAAATACCTCCAAATTCCTTCCTTCAATAGGACACTTAGCATTCTTCCAAGATTGAGTTACATTTTTTACAATTTTCAAACCTTTCTCTTCTGCTAAATTCTTTGCTTCTTCCAAACTGTAAGCGTTTACTGTAAACTTTTTCATAATTTTAAAAAATTTTAAATATTAAACATTAATTCTTATTATCTCTTTTTGTTAGTGGTACAAAGATACTATTGATAATATTAAAATACAAATAGAAAAATAAAAAAATTACATTTAATTTTTATTCTTTGATTTGGATTTTATACAAATTCAACAATTTCCTCGTAACCATAAATCTCGTAATATGCAACCATTTTTAATAACTTTGTTAATTCTTCAAATCCTTGTTTTACAAGCCGATTTGGGATATTATAACAATGAGATCGAAACTCTCCAAATGTTTCAACAACAATAATATTAGATAGAAATTTATAACTGGAATCAATATTATATGTATTAACACAATATTGTTTTAACATTCATAAATACATTGCAATTTGTCTAGCATAGTGATAATGAACAAAACTACCGTATTCTTTCATAAAGAAAGGAAAAGGTTTAGAAGTAGTTTTTAAATCATTTAAAACTATTGTTTTTGTATCATGATTAAATGTTCAATTATCTGCTTTCATTTTTAAACGTAATACGATCTCCTTATCTTTATAGGTTACAATAATATCTAAAAATATAGAATCTTCGTTATATGTTTCTACTTCTAAATAGAATTCATTATTAGGTTTAACTACTTCTACTACTTTTTTATTCGAGTATAGTGAAGATAAACATGCTTTACAAACTTCAGTATCCTTATCAGATAATACTACATCGTTTGACTGAATATATTTAGAGTTTATATAATATTCTAAACCTTTTTTAATAATACTTCTAATTCTATTTAGAGTTAGACTATTTACGTAGTATTTAACATCCTTACAAGCTAAATGAATTGAATCTCAAACTGTTTCATTATTAGATCTATGATGTCGAATTCTGTCAATTACCTCGCCAAGTTTTGCTGTAGGCTTGTGTAGGTTCTCACATAATCTAAATGATTCACTTTGTAAAAACAATTCATGAATAGCACTTCCTAAACGCAATGATGCAGTATCTTCAGATTTTAGTCCGTTTTTATAACTTTCAGGAGTTCCTCCTTGATCAGGATTAATTAATTTAAGCTTAGAATTACTTATGAAATTTCTATAATTAGGTCCAAAATACTCCTCGTCTGATATATCGAGGTGATATGCTGAAGATATAATAGGTTTAATGTTAAAAGAAGATAGAGATATCTTTTTCAATTATTTTATTGTAAGATTTAAATCATATATTCTATGATGTCCAACATCATAGTATCTATTATGAGGAGCATCCATTAAGTAACAAAAAATCCCATTACTAAGACATTCCTTAAATGTTTCAGCTTTATCGTCAATCATAATATCTACTTTGAGTTCTTTTAATGTATCGATTTTAGATACATTCCAAGGTAAAGTGTATATTTTTGCTTTAGGTAAATTATTACGTTGAATAGCTTCTTGAGTCCATTCAATAGGAATTGATCGAGCAGTTACGTAATAATCTACTTCAAATGTTGGACGATTTATAATAGGCATATTAATCCAAAAATCCTTATCTTCCTTAAGTGTTTTTAAGTTTTCTGACATATTATAATCTCCATTCCAATAATCTGAAATATTAACTCCAAAGCGTTTAGTATATGATCCTAAGAAATCGAATACACAATCATCTAGATCTAAGGCAACACATGGTTTAACTACTGGTGCAATTATTCTATCATCCCCCTGAGGATAAATATGATAAAATTCACAAAGAATAAGCGCATTAGTTGCAACTTCTGCAATATGTAGTAACTTTTCGTTAATATCTACATAATCCTTTCCTAATTCAAACTCATTTAAATGCTTTTTAAGAGAAGATAATACTTCTGTCCAACTCATTCCGTACTTCCATTGATTTTTATTATATTTACTTAATTTATGAGTAAGTATTTTAGAAATTTCTTTAATACCATGAGTTGGAACTAAATCGTATCTAATATCCATGTTATTCTATAGGTTTATATTCTCCGTTTTCATCACATTCACACTCGTCTATCCAATACCAATTATCATCAATTTTTATCATTTCTTCATTATCAATAAAAAACCAATCGTCACCTATATTTGTAAAACTATCAAACGCTGCATCAACACAATCTTGATCAACATAGTCGTATGTGTCAAAAGATCTATCATAAAAAACTTTTACTGCAGTATCTATTGCAATATAAGAATCTTGATATTCACTATAAGTAGCACAATTCTCACACAAATAATCATCTAAATAATCTGATCACATACCTTCATCAGATAATATATGAGTTCCGCAGCAACAACAAGTGTTATAAGAAGTATAACTTCCATCAGAATCTGATAAAAACCTAATACAATCTTTTAAATTATCATTATAAACATTACTTAAATAAGAATGACCTTCTAAACGATAAAAATAACGAAAAGAATCTAAGTATGGAAATCAATCATAATCTGATTTTACGGGTATTTTCAATTCAGAATACTCATATTGCCATGTTTTCTCATCATCTAAATATTTAAAAAAACAATCTTCTTCATCGACAAGTAAACTATTATCGTATCTTATTCTTCATTTATTCTTTTTGGCATATTGAATAAATTTAGAATAAATTTCATCTGCAGAATAATAAACTCTATCCATATAAACATTATTATCTATAGTTCATAGTAGAGCTCTTCCAACTAATCGATTGTATTTAGTTAAAATCAACATAGAACAATATGGATTACTAGTATATATTTCAAACCAATCTTGATTGCCTATGTGACGCATACAACTATTACTTAATGTACCTCCTCCTGATCTATTATAATGAGTTTCATCATACCAATATGCAATATTTTTTCCTGTTACAATATTTCATTTATAATCTGCACCTAATATAATTGCTTTTAAGTGATTATTGAATACCTCATAACTATGATCTGTATATTGCTTAATAAGTATTTTATGTAAAACTCTAGATATTTTCCCAGATATTCAGTTCTTTTTAGTTAAATTGCCGTTCGAATAAACTAAATTTTTACCTTTAGGTAAAAAACTTAACATAAATGCATTAGGATCAAAATCTAGATAACATGCATAATCGGTAATTCTACTAGCTAATTCTGCTTTACCTCACATTTCCGAAATAGATGAAAATACTTTAATAGTTAGTAATTCAGTAGCTATTTCATCATCAAATCATTCTGTAATTTGTGATAAATAAGAAGCAAG
>CAJMOW010000112.1 GCA_905215145.1 uncultured bacterium
TTATACGGATAATAGGTAATTATCATTTAAAATTATAAAAATAGCGAGGAAAATAATGGCAATATTATCACATGAATATTGGAAAAAATTTATAGAAAAAGATAAAAATGGCAAGGAAAAGGGGAATGGACGCGAGTTTGAAAAATTAGTAAGATATTTATTATATTTAATGTATGGAAAAAAATGGAGAGAGACAGGAGGGAGTCATGATCATAATAGAGACTTTTGGTTGCATTTATCGGATCAAAATCTATGGGCTGAATGCAAAAATTATTCAAATACAATTGCAATGAACATTTTAGCGCCAACGCTTGTTATGGCACAAATATATGAAGTAAATGAAATTTTATTTTTTAGCAGATCCAACATAAATAGATTTGCCAAAGATAAGATTTTAGCTTATGGAGAGAAAACGCATAAAACCGTTCGTTTTTTTGATGGTGAAAATATTGATGAACTTATATGCTCTTATGCATCAAAACTTCCTGCACGATACTCTCCTATTAAATATATGAGTAATCGCAAATCAGTCATAGACCAAAATTCATTTATTAATATTTATTTTTTTCAGAATAGAATCTCTAGAATCTATGATGATTCAGAAGTTTTTGTAAATTATGAATCGATTGATAAAATTTATTATAATGAAACATTCTCTTTGACTTTTTGCTTAAACAATGCGTTTTATGAAGATCAAGTTGATGTTTATATTGAATTTGCTGATGACGATCCTGATCGATTTTATTTCGAATATTTTTTTCAAACAATACGCTCTGATAAGAAAAGATGGTATCATACTTGTTTAAAAAAAGGTGAAGGATGTTCCGTATCTTTAAATATGAGACAAATAGTTTATAAACCTATTATAAAGCTTCCAAGTTTCCATATATTGTTTGTTTGTGCACGAAATGGTAAATGCTTTGAGTGGGAGTCCAAAAAGATTTCTGTAAAATGTAATTGGGTTGGACAAACTAGATTAATAGGGAGTTATTATTTAAATTTGTTGGATGATGTACAAGAGATATTAATAAACAATCCCTATATTTCAGGGTTAGTAATATCTGGAAGTAGTGGGACTGGCAAAACGAGAGTAATAACAGAGTGCCAAAATATCTTTTTAAGGAAAGGATATGAAATTATTAATCTCTCTGCCCAAGAGAATTACTCTTCTCATTATTATATTAAGGAGCTTATTGCATTTCTTTATGAAATGCCAAGTGATGAAATATTAGATTTATTAGAAGAGAAAATATTTATTTCCTCGAGGAAAAAATTTTTATCTGAAGATAACATTATTGAAAAAGCAACCAGTTTATTTAGAGTAATTATGAATAGCATAACCGAAGAAGATTTACAAGAAGTATTAAATAAATATGAGGATATATTATTTGAAAAGCTTTCAAAAGGCAAAAATGCCATAATAATTGATAACTTTCAGTTTTCAGGAAAAGCATTTCAAAATTTTATAGAAAGATACATTAAGTATTCTGTAAATCAACAATCAATAAATCAGTCTATAATAGTATGTGTATTTAATACAGATTATTTGACTGCCAAAACCTCCGAATTGTTATACAGTATTGTTAATTTAAATATAAGACATTGCATTTCTGTTTCATTAAATGGATTTAAAGATCGAGAACAAGGTATTTTATTCCTTCAAGAATTGACAAGAACTAATAATGATGAAAATTTAGAATATTTTTCTGAGATTATCGATAAAATTTCCTTGAATCCGTATAATCTGATGCAAACCATAAAATATCTTGAAGATTTAGAAATAATAAATATTTCACCAGAAAAAAAAGGATATATAATTTCAAATACAAAAAAATATAAAGCCCTATCAGATATCTCGAACGGAATCATGAATGTTTTAGAAAAAAAATTTGAATTTGTATATAAAAATATACCGTTTGAACATTTTATGTGTATTTTATCCATTATATATATTTTTGAATATCTTGATTATAATTTGCAGAATATATTTAGAATAAAAAGTGAAGAACTCAATTTTCTATGTAAAAAAAGTATTTTAAGTGTTAACGATACAGGTATATATTTTTTTCACCATGATATTATTAGAAAGTTCTTTATAGAAAGATTTTCATCTTATTTATTAGAGAGTTTAAAATTTGTAAGGGAAAAAGGAATTGAAAATACAATAGTAAAATATCGTACCCCGTATTTATTGTATAAAATTGCTATAAAAAAAGACAAAAATACAATTGTTGAGATTGGAGCTAAGGTAGCATCATCTATATTCCCCGAAAGGTTAGCAAGTATATTTTATAATACATTACTAGATGCATTTGTAGAATTATTAGAGAATAATAACTATGAAGGTATTTATATAAAATATATACATAATATATGTTCATTTATAAGGCAATATGACGGGTCAAATAAGGCATGGTTGCGTTCAAAAGAAATATTTGACATTATACAAACATACTATCCTGATGCTATATCAACTGATATCTCATTTTATCGTCCTTTTATTCATTTTTGTTGTGATATTGCGGTCCAAACACATCTTAATGAAAGTGCACGGATATTTATAAAAGATGTATTAGAAATATGTAAAAATACATATACAGATATCATTGAAAATAGGGATGAATTATATGTTTTACAGGCAATTATGTATAATAGATGGTATATATCATATAATGCGGAGAGCTATAAAAATGAAATTGCATTAAAAAGAAGTTTGCTTATGGAAAAATCCAGACAGTATGGAAATCAAATTATTAATGTGGAAAAGCATAATTTAATAGAATATCTTAATGATTCTGATGAGGGATACAATTATTATGGGTATTATAAAGATAAAGAAAAATTATTTTTAATTTGGAATAAATGTATGAAAGATATGCCACACCGCGTACCAGAAAAAACATTAAATTATTATAGAAAATCAGTTCAATATGGACTAATTGAACAAAATTATACATTTGTTACCCAAAATATTTCCAATGCTTTTAAATATTTGGAGGAGGGAGAATATTCCCACGAACCAATTATTTTCAAAACTTTTTTTATGATGGCTGAAGTTATGGCAAATATTCAACATACCCCAGAAAAAAGTTATTATTATAATACCAAAATAATAGGGGATGTTTTGAAAATGCAACAACTGTTAAATAATCATATACTGGGAGATATATTGGTACTGAAAGGCGTAAATGCATATTATGGAAAAAATTTAGACGATGTGTATTTTTCTTTTAAGGAAGCATACAAAAACTTTTCTGAGGGCAAAACAACTAGATATTGGATAAAGAAAAATTTACTAGAAGAAAATATCCAATATACTTTTACTGTTCTTGGAATATATAAAACTGGATACGATTTATCGTTTCTTCCTGTTGAATGTCGCCAGCCTTTAGCTTTGTTTGAAAATGAACAGTTTAAGGCTAGTGGCATTCAACGAACTAGTGATTTACATTTGAATTTGCCTTTGATATAGTTAACATCTTTGTTCTGCTATTAAATAAAGCGGCATAAAATTTCCATGGCGATCAACGACTATATCATATTTGATATTTCTCATTTGAAACCATAATTTATTGTTAAACAATGATACAAAGGTATCAACAAAATAAATAATAGGTGAAACTAAGTCAATAAACTCAAACGATGCCTCATTATACAAAACTATTTCTTTAGCATCCCTTTGGGAATTTGGTCTCTCAATAATATCAAGATAGTCTATGACAAGGGCTTCTTTTATCATTTGATGAAAGAAGTCCTTGTCATATAATGTAGAAAAATCTAACATTACAAACTGATGAACCTCTAAAGGATATTCTTTTAAGAAATAGCATGCACTTTTTTTATACCATTCAATATTATCATAGGTAATCTTCGAATAATCTTTCATACCATACATACCTTTTGCATCTAATCTATAATAACTGAAAGCAGATTTTGAGTTGTTAGGATCTGTTCCTCCCTTATGATAAGCTAAAGCTTTAGCGGATACCCAAGTTTCAAAACCATTATTCTTTAAGCGAAAACAATAATCACAATCTGTGTACGAATATGGAATATCTTCATCCATCCCCCCTACTTTTTCAAAAATGGATTTTGATGTCATCATAATAGCACTACAAACAGCTTGAACACATCTATCGGTCATAGATAATGGGTGATTATATAATAAACCCATCATAGTATGTGCGGAGTTATATTTTGAATACATAATTCCAAAATCAATAATACGATTATTAAGCGGGTTAATCAATTTTGCACCAACAGCTCCTATTTTATCCGAATTTGCAAATGTTTTGTGTAACGCTTCATACCAACCATCCCATACGAAAATGTCTGAATCCACAAATGTAATAATTTCACTGTCACACTGTTTAACAGCTAAATTAAGTGCTTTAGGATACTGTAAATTTTGAGGATATTTTAAATATTTACATCTAGAATTTGGAATATCTATATCTAACTCAGATTTATTGATATTATTACCAATAATTAGAATTTCCACCTCATTAGGTGTGGTTTTTAAGATACGGTCAAGGCAATATAAAAGCATATCTTTGTTTTTGTGGTATGTGATAATAATCGATTCCTTCATTTGCAAACTCCTTTACTATATAATATTGTATGATTGTAGTAGATAATTACCTATTATCCTTCATTATCTATGAT
>CAJMOW010000113.1 GCA_905215145.1 uncultured bacterium
GGAATTAATACTAATGCGGTTAGAGATTATTATAATAAATATAGTGGAGAATTAGCTGCAATTAGAGATAGAATTCAATCTGGAACATTAACTGAAAATGACTGAAAAGTATTAAATGATCTTCGTATTCTTCAAAATCAATCAAATGAACAAATACCTACTTCTCAACAACAAGAAGAAATTGAGTCTCAGAAAATTCGACAGGCTCTAGGATTAAAGAAGGATACTTGAAAAGATGCAAAATTTTCAAATATTAACGGAAGAATAAGAATAGATAATTGACAAGACTTGTTTAATGGGTATGATAAGGCAGTATTTACAGAATCGTCTCCATTAGCTGGAACTAAATATCAAAATTGATTTGGGTACAATGGATTTTTATATTCTCCAGAAGAAGTAGAACGAAATGTAGATAACATCGGAACTATTTTTCAGCCATTTAGAAATGCCTGAAATAAGTTTGATTTTGATGCAATTAATTCAGCAGGAGTACAATACTGACCAAATAATGTTACATGAAGTGAATTTAATAGAGAACAACATTATCATCCTACACTGTGAACTGCTACTCGAAATGTTAACCTAAATCCAGGGCAATCTTTATATGCAACAACATTAAGTAACGCATATGATTTACCAAACGGAGCAAGTTTACAGGCATATATAAATCCTAATGATCCTAGACATTTATCAGGTATCCCTCAAAAAATTCATTATATTGCTTATGATCCTAATAGAGAAAATACCGATGGATCACATTACTTTGAATATACTGATGCATCACAAATTCCGTATAAATTGCGTTCTGCAATTAATCAAGGAAATCCTGCAAAGTTTAATCGTTTTAATTGACAAAAAGTTTCTAATAATTTAAAAGTAGCTCGTTACGGAGAACTTATAGATCAAAACGATAAGATTAATTATGGAATTTATAGAGGTGATGACGGAGCTATTTATATACAAGTTGGGAATGATTATAAACAAGTTAAAAACTTAGATTTATTTAGTGCTATAAAGGATAGAAGAGTTCCAGCTACTAGAGCTAATATAAATATGTTATTTGAAGGTCCAAAAGGGAGTTCTAATGAATATAAAGGACGTACTGCCTTACAACAGGCTAATGCAAATTACGTTCAACAGCAATATAAAACTGGAGGTAAAATTCCAAAATATCAATTTGGAAATGTATTTAAAGAAATTACAACTAAAGGCGTAAACTCTGAACCTAAGCAAACTGTTATTAATAATCTAACAGATATTACACAAGGAGCATCTGTTAAAAATATCTTTAAAGAAGGAGAACTAACACCTGCAGATAAATGACAGTTAGGAGCTATTGCTGGAGATTTAAGTGCTTTGATTGCTTCAATTCCAACAGGAGGAAATCCAGTTGCTGCAGGATTAGGATTTGGTTCAACAATTTCACAGTTTGTTAGCGACGTAAAGCGTGACGGTCTTGATTGAGGTGATGCTGGAAGAGCATTGGGTAGCTTAGGATTAGATGCGATTACTTTAATTCCAGGTGTAGGAATTGCTGGAAAAACAGCTAAAACTATTAAAGTCCTTAAAAATTCTGCTAAATTAATCGGAAGCACTTTTGCGGCGGCAGGACTTGTAAATGCGGCACAATCGTTATCTAATTTAACAGAAGATGGAAAAGAATGAACTATAGATGATCTTAGAAATGTTGCAACTGGTTTACAATCTGTGATAGGATTAAAACGTTTAGCATTTGATAAACGTTTAGCAACTAAAAAACTTCCAAAAGAAAATAAGGTAACGCCAGTTAATAATATAGAAACAAGAAAACAAGCTTTAGTTGATGAAAAACTAAAAAATGATGCCACATTAGCTGAAAAATATGTTGGAGAGAATGGAAAAGTTGATTATGATAAAGCAAGTAAAGAATTAATTAGTAAATCAGAATTAGCAAAACTAAATGTAAGTAAAATAACAGATTCTGCTAAACAAAGAGGTAAAAAGTTTGTTAACCGTTTCAAAGCAGCTCCAAGAGAGATTAGAGAAGCACAATATACTGCGAAAGGCTTTTGACCACGTATGATGCAAACTATGCGAAATAGAGCAATTGCTCGTTATCAAATAGATAACCCCGACAAGTTCGGAACAAGATTTGTTATTGGATCTAAAGAAAGTGGATGAACTGGAGAACAGGTTCCTGTATATGGACAGGTGCGAAATAATACAACATTAAATAATGGATTTTTATTGTTTCATTCACCTTATGCTGGAAGAGAACAATCCTTTACACCTATTGGTTTATCAAAAAAAGCAACAGAAAAAGCTATAAAAAATCAAATAGTTCCAACTAAAATACAGGATGGTCTAGACAGTGAAGGCAATTTAACTTATAGATATTTTGTAAATACACCTCGCGGTACAGAATACGAAACTGATGATATGAAGGAATTAATACAATATTTACGTTCACATAAAAGTGGAGGTAAAATCCAGAAATTTGCTCCTGGAGGATTATTTGATTTTGTTTCAAAATTAGGACGAGGAATTCAAACAATAAATGCAAAACTTCCAAAAATTGATCAGGATAGTCTATATAGTTTAACAGGATTAATAGGATCAAGAGTTTATAATCGTAAATTCCATGATGAAATAGAAAAGAGAATTAGATCTGGATACAATGCTACATTAAGTGCACCTCAAGAAATTTACGATAGTTTTAATACTTATGGAGTACCTATTGCTTATGAAAATAAAGCAGTTAGAGAAGAAAACTATAAACCTGTCACTTCTGATGCTGTATTAGCAAACGCTTTAGAACAACAAGGTCAATCTCAAGCAAATCAAACTCGATTGGAAGGAAGATTAAAAACTTCTGAATTATTTAGCGATTATTTAAACAGAAATAATGATTTAAAAAGACGTTATGCTCAAGTAAGAGCAGATGTCGCTAATCAAAATAGACAAATAATTGCTAATGTTAATATGCAGTTAGCACAAAATAAAGCTTTCAAATCAGCTAATGATTTTACATCCTTTAATAATTGATTAATGGAAAAAAGAGATAAAAATGCATTAAATGAAGAAAAACGTAATGCTATTAATTCAACTTTATTGCAAGGAAAATTAGAACACGAGTTAAGCGGACAAATGAGAGATTTGATGAAGCCTTATAGAGACCAGTTTGATACCTGATATAAAGATGATGCTAACAAAGACATACGAGATAATTATTCTTTTGAAAGCTGATTAAGTGAATATAAACCTGAAGAATATAATAGTATCCAAAATCAACTTTATAATTTAAAGGTTAAATCATTAATTCCTTACTATAATTCATTGTTTAATCGTCCACAATTTAATGCGGAAACATATACTAACGTTTTATCTCAAAGAAAAGGAGGAAAAGTACGTTCATATAATCGTTATCGCAGACCTGCATACGAAGAAATATGAATACAACAGAATAAGGCTGCTAATGAAGCAGTTAAATCACTTAATAATAATATAGTTAGATTATTTATAAAAGCAACATCTCATGAAAATAAGAAAATATAATGCAGGGGGTATATACTATACCCCCTTTATTCCTAATAATGCATATGAGAATGTTCAAGGAAATATATCTACTGCTACTTCAAATAATACCTTGTCAAATGATGATACATTTACAAAAGAGGCATTAGAAATTATATCAGAAAATGGAATTCCAACAGATGTAGATACATTTTTGCGTCAAGCAAATGCTGTATTAGATAAAAGTAAAAATTTTTCTGCTAACTTATTTGGGGCGACTAATCAAAGTTATAATGTTTCAGATATTATTAAACTACGTTCATTAGCAAATAGAACTAAATTTAATAAACAATTATATGATGCTGCTACAGAACAGCTATCCAAAGAAAGATCATGAGCAGAAGCAGCTGTTGATGATAAAGGTAGAATGTATGTATATTCTGAAAATGATGGAATTTCAACAGTAGATCCTTCAGAATATTATTCTAATAAAGATAAATACCAAGCTTTAACTAATTCACAGCTCTTAAGTTTAAGAGAACGTCAACCTGAATTAGCATATCGACAAGATATATTAAATAATCTTTCTAATTCAGTTGGAATGGAAAGTATTGTTAATTATCTGAAAGGTGTTATAAAAGATTTTGGAACTAAAACGATTGAAGGATATACCTTAAAAAACAAGGAACAAATCGAAGATGGTTTTAGAAGTTTATTAATGGGAGGACCCGATGGATATTATAAAATAACAAATAAAGATCAAGGTACAGAAAGAGCATTAGAGTATCTATATACTACACTTCCTAGTAACATGTTACATGCTTTAAGAGTTAAAACTGCGGCAGAAGGCGGAAATCCAAATTCAAAAACAGAAGTATTAAATTTACTCGGATTAGCGTTAACTGAACATACTACACATTCTAGAGAATTAGCATTCCAAAAAGAAATGACTGATAGTTTAAGTAGTGGTAGTGGTAGTTCTAAAAAACCAGATGAAACAGAGCTTAGTCAATTAGAAGCTCTTGCAAATGGAAGAATTATTAAAGGTCGTCAAATGTTACTAAGTCCAGCAGATTCAAAAATAGCAATTAGTGCTTATACTCAATCATATGGTGCTCCTGTAGATAAAAAT
>CAJMOW010000114.1 GCA_905215145.1 uncultured bacterium
ACTGTCCTTCACCAGAATCAGATTGCTCTTGTTCTTCATCTCCTTCTTGTTGTTCTTCAGGCGGAGGAGGTGGGAACTTAAAGTAATCTAGTAATAGCTTATAAATTTTTTCTGCTTTATCGTAAGCTTCTTTGGAATTATTTCCAAAATCACAAAGAACTTTCTTAATTTCGTTAAACAAAACCTGATGCCGATAAATAACCTTAGTATCTACTCTTGCAGGATATCTTACAATATATAAGATATTTTGTAATACATCCATTAAATCATCCTGTTTTCCAGCTTTCTTGTATAACAAATCAAAATAATAATATTTTGCTTGTCCAATAAAATTAGCATACCCAGGGTAATTTTGTGTAGTATTGTATTCAATTCGTTCATCTTCAATAGTATTAAACAAATTAAAAAGGAACTTATTAGGTCTATTTTTACGAATTTCTGCCATATCTGTATATAATATGTGAGAAAATTCATGAATAGTTGTACCTAAGAATACATCTAATTTAACATTATTATCGATTTTATTATCATCATATACTTTAGTAGAAACAATAACTGTTTTTCCATCTGTACATGAAGTTTCTACGTTTACATTTAACTGTATTCGAATACTTCTTGGGATATCCATAATATCCCTAATATCACACGCATGGCGATAGGAATCTCTTAAAAGTTTTCTTTTATTCAAATCAGGTGCAAAGAAAGAAGAATACGATCCACTTATTTTAGTATCCCACCCTAAACGGGTAGATCCTTTATAAGTAGATGTATAATTCTTACCTTTACGCCCAAACCAGTCAGTAAATGACATATTATTTACTCATTAATAATTTTCGTACTAATTCTCGAGATTCCTTACTATCACATAATGGAATTAATACATAATTTAATGCATCTAATGTTGACCATCCATCATGAATTAATTCTGCAATCATTAAAGTTTCTCGAGTTGATACTGTAGTTGCAGCCTCTGCATTTTCTGCCATTCTACGAAGTTTGGCAGCAATAGAGGTAATCATATCAGCATCCTGTTTCTCAATATCACATCTCTTCATGAGAACTTGAGCTTCAATGTCTGCAGGAAGATATGTAAATTCAATTGGGAAGAAACGATTCTTTAATGCTTTATCAAGAGTTGAGGTACCAGTATATTCAATACCAATATTACAAGTTGATATAAAGCATACTTCAGGATGAATAGGAATTTCACGAATATCCTTAGAACCTGCAATTTCTACAGGCAAAGTCCTACGATGGTCAAGAACAGGAAAAAGTATATTAAGGCAGGTAGCAGGCGCACGCGACAGCTCATCTAAAACAATAACTCCAGGTTTTTGAACATCTTGAGTAAATTTAGCATAGTCGAAGATAGACTTTCCCTCTTCGAGACGATGAACACCAAGTAAGTCTGATATAGGATCATGCATGGCACCCATATCATAAATAGTACAAGGAAGTCCTAATTGCTTACAAATTAATTCTACTACTTGTGTTTTACCAGATCCAGTAGGACCAGTTAGCATTGTATTTACACGTTTATAAATATTTCGAGTAAGTAGATAAAAAGTTTCATCCTTAATATAGAAACCATCCTTATCAATAGACATAGGAACTATATCAGGATTACTCTTAATCTGATACAAGACTTTTGATTTTAGCTTAGCTTCTTCCTCTTCTATTTCTTCAGGAGTCTTATCCCTATTTTTAAGGTATTTTTGATATCCAGAATCTGTTTTAGGATCATCTGCTATTGAATATACGTCTCCAGAATAAGAATAATACTTTTGTGTTGATGCAAAATTTAGCTGTTTAGCATATAATCCAACTATACAACCAAAAGGATGTTGTACCCTATCAATTGTATACTGAGAAATAGATACAGCTAATTCATAAACAGGAGTTTTGTCAGGAAAATACTGCTTAGGCAATATTTGCCAAGTTCTTCGAGATCTAGTTTCAGTTAATTTACAATAAATTATCTCTGCCATTACTTATGATATGATAAATATTCAAAAGGACTAACAATACGATATTCTGTATTTTTAAAATCATTAAGTGTAAAAGAGTTTGTATAACTCATCATTGATCGAAGATAATGAACAAAATTCTCACACCATCCACTTAAAGAATACAAAATAGGTACTGTAACTTCTATACCTTCTGCAGTTTTTAATTTTTGACTTCCAGTTTCTACTTGAGCTTTTTTAGTAGACATCCCATAATAAACTCGGTCTCGAGCAATATACTCTCCTCGTACCCAATGTTCTATTACTTTACCACAAGCTTCTTCTGCTTGAGCAAAGATTTTGCCTACCATTACATAATCTGCACCTAATGCTAACGCTTTAATAATCTTATCATAATTATCAAATCCTCCATCAGCTACAATAAATGGCAAAGACTCATATTTATGGGAAATACGCATAGCTTCTGCATCTTTAATTGCTTTTTCTATCTCCCACTTACGATCTACAACCTCTTTAATTAAAGAAGCCATAGCATAATGAACTCCTCCATTTGCAGAAGTAGTACATACTGATCCACCACCAATTCCAACACGTACAAAATCAATACCAGCTAAGGCATAATCTATATAAGTATCAGGATTTGCAATATTGCCTGCCATTAGTATAACATGACCTCCATATTTCTGTTTTACAGATTTACAAAGATCAATAAGCTTACGCGTATGACCATTAGCAATATCTACGCATATATAAAATATTTCTTCCTCCTTAATTTCACCTAATTCTAGACCTGCAAATGTTTCAAATTCAGATAAACTTAAGGCCACAAAAGTTTTTGACATTAACTCATATCTAGTAGATAAATCTACTGAACGAGGAATTATAGTATTTATTTTATTATCCATAAATACCTGATAATTGCTCTCGTTAATTACTGAACTCATAGGAGCAGTAAACAACGGGAGCATATTATCAGCATTATATGGATTACATTGTTCACGATGTTCAATATCACTAATCCTAGCAGGTACTAAACAAATATCGTTCAATCCATATGTCATCTTTTAATCTTTTTTAGATTGTTTCTTTTCACGTTTTTCAGGGTCTTTAAACTTTTTTACCTTTTTACGATTAGGCTTAAAAGTTTCCTCTTCTTTACTAAATGTCTTATCAACTTGATAATCCCGAATAAACTTACCCATACTTATAAAAACAAAAAGAGGGAATTAATTCCCTCTTATTCAATGACTAACGAACCAGGAGCAAGTCCTAATTCTTTTTCAATCTCAGTTATTGTTTTAGTAACTTTAGGTTTACGAACTTTACGTTCCCAAGCCACTTCCATATTGTTTACATCCTTTAGATTGTAATACTGGCTTGTAGGCTTAAGAATACGTACAACTCTATAAGGACGATCTTCAGTAATATTATTAATATATCCTGAAGCAGCTAAATTACTTCCTGAGAAGTGCATCACTGTACCATTACTAAGTACAATTCCATACCGAATCATACCTGCATTTTCAAACTGAACTATTCGTCCAGGAACTAACTCTTTATAAAAGCTAGATTCTTCGTTTCTAGTAGACTCAGAATTCTTCTCTGCAGTTTCTTCCTCTTCCCGCTCTTCTTTAGCTTCCATAATACACTTAGTTAGAATATCCTTAGGAATGTGTCGGCTAAAAATTTGCATTAAAGGATGTTCAAAAATAGTCTTGAGATCGATTTCCTCTTTATCTTCTTCAGACTTATCAGTTTCCTCATCTTCGTCTTCCTTAAGAAATTCAAGAGCATGTGATAAATCATTAGTTGTATAGATTTTAGCATGATCTTCAACAAATTTATCAATTTCTTTTTGACCTTTAACATAGAAGAATGTTTTATCCTCCTTATCAATTAAAATTGAGAATTCTCCAAATGCAATAGGAAAAATAGGTGAGTTTCCAGCTTTGTAATCTAGACTTCCAAGAGCCAGAGCCAAAATAGGCATGTTTTCGGTTTTTACTAATAAATAACGCATTATATTAAATTTTATTTTTCTGTAGTTTTACAAACTTCTGTAATTTCATATACAGAATTTCTTGTTTTAAAACAATTTTTGCTAACAATTTCTACAACAGGAGATGTAGAGAATCCAAGTCCTAGATATACTCTATGTCCTTTTGTAATAGGTTCAATTAGCCTACCTATTTTTTCATATCCAGTATTAATTCCATTAGGATGATGTCCTGGAACATAACTACAAGTATCATTGTCTGATAACTTAGTAATCTTAACTGTTTCTCCACGTTTGTAAGTAATTTTATCATAATAAATCTCTCTTACCTTTTGGAGTATTTCGTCTCGATGATCATCCTTATCGTAGATTGAACCTTCACAATCACATTGTTTTAGTAGAATTAAAAGTTCTACATTTACTTCATTAAGATTATTAGCTAGTTTTAGTATAGCTTTTTCAGGATTTGTATGTTCAAGAATATACATAGGCTGCATATGCCAGCGAACTAATGAAATAATTGCTGTATGTAAATGTTTATCTACTTCTAACTTAACTAATAAATCTTTTGCAATTTCTGCACTTTTAATTGCATGGTTACTTGCATGATATAGGCCATCTTCTCCTTTCTTTGTTGTAAAAGCTTTGCCAACATCATG
>CAJMOW010000115.1 GCA_905215145.1 uncultured bacterium
GTGTATGCATTTTTGCAATCGAGTGTATGCATTTTTGCAATCGCTGAAAAAATGTACAGAAAAATTTGGAAAGGTCAAAAAATGTACAGAAAAATTTGGAAAGGTCAAAAATGTACAGAAAAATTTGGAAAGGTCAAAAAATTTCTGTACATTTGCATTAAATAAAAAATAATAGTATGGATAAAAAACAAACTATACAACATTGTCAAACGCCAAATAATATGACGGCTGAACAAAATTTAGATCCAATAGATGTGCTAGTATATACATATTTAAAAGCACATATGAATCAACAGACTAAACAAGCGTTTCCATCTGTAAGATTACTTGCTAATGAAACTAAATTAGATATCCGAACAGTTCAAAAGTGTTTGAATCATTTGGAAAATGCAGGAGATATTATAGTACACAGATCTAAAGGTAGACCAAACGTATATGAGTTTAATCCTAAATCCAAAAATTTTGAAATGTTTAGTTATAAATTCTTATATGAAAACGATAACTTAACAGCGGATGAACGAGCTTATTTAATTGTAACTCAACAATATATGTATAAAAATGATAATTCAGGTTATGGTAAATTATCTTTAACCAATAAAGAATTGTCTGAGAAAATCAATTTAAGTGAATCTGCAATTAGTCGGAGACATAAAACACTACAAGAAAAAGGCGTGTTAACTATTTCTGACGAATTTCAAAAGGATTGTAATTCAGGTTTATCATTGCAGTTAAAAATATTTGATTTAACAGCAATAAAACAAGATATGTTATTTGTAAAAGAAAAGGTAGCCGAACACGATCTTCAATTAAAAGAACATAATGAACGACTACTAAAATTAGAAAAAGAAAATGATGAATTACGTAAAACTATTAAAGTACTTATAAATGACAGCAAATCTAAAACTAATCAAATTACCTCAGAGTTTACTTTTGAATAAAGACTTATCACTTAATTTAAAATGTCTTTATATTTATTTATTAACTTGTGCAATGAAGTGTAATGGTTATCCGATTGTACAAATATCCATTAGAAAAATTGCAGTTGATTTAGATATGAGTGAAAGATCAATTCGAAGAAAAATAATAGAATTAAAAGATAAAAAAATTCTATTTCAATTAAATGAACAATATTTCACAAGTTATACTACAGGAGATCAAGGAACAAATCTTTATCTGATTAACTATAATTTAACTGAAGATCTTCCTCCTGCATCAGAAATATTACAACAAGTTGATTATGATAGAATACAAGATTACATATCTAAATTAAATAATTAAAAAGGAAGGCTTTTACACCTTCCTTTTTAATTTTTAGACTATTTAAAAACAATAAAATGAAAAAATCAGTATTCCTCTATTTCACAACAGTAGAATCTCTGACACCTTTAGCGGACTCTACTTACACGAAGTAGAGTTTCGATGTTTTGTTTAACGACTCTCATCAGCGCTATACGTCGTAAGCAGCAATAATTCACCATTCTTGTTTACTTTCATCCATAGGTAATACTACATAATACCTTTCTTTATATGTAAACCAACTGCGATAATTACGTATTAGATAATCACCACAGTTGGTTTCAAGAATGTTTACTGCTCATTTAAACTTACCCCTTATAGTAAGTGTTGAATTACGCATTTGCGATTTCGATGACAGGAACTCGGATGTCACGATACTGATCTGCAACACGAACACCATCTGGAGTAAACTGGTTTACTTTACCGCTGATGATATCGGCCACTCGAATCGCTTTGTTTGCGAGATATTCCAGTCTCGTATAGTTGTTATCCATGTTGTTGAGCTTTTCAGACAGCTCGCAGGCACGTCTCGGTTGACTTTCAGGAGACTCACGATAAGTCCTCTGCAAAGAACCGAGAGAGATCCATGATGGTTTGTTGTTTCGCAGACAGGCTACGTAATATGCTTCAACATCAGCATTCTTCCGAATCTTGATTGCTTTCACCATTGTGTCCGTGTTTGCTTTATAGGTTTTGAAGTCGTAGAATTCTACTACTTCACCTTTTTCGGACAGACCGAAAACGCCGATAAACGGCAGACCACTGTTCTTCAGCTTATCAGCGGTTACGGGAACGAATGTTTGCTCTCCACGAAGAGGCAACACAGGTTGATTCTGTGCATCAAATGCTTTCATATTAAAAATCTTTTTAAAATTGGTTAATGTACCATAAATTTGTTACTACATATCTATGTAAGTCTTAGTTATCTATGTAAGTCTTAGTTGCAAGAAGTAAAAAGAGTGCAAGGACGAATCCCTGCACTCCTATAACATTTAGATGCGTTCAAAAAACGCAAACGGTCTCTTACGTAGTATCGGCTGCCCATTGTCAGTATAGGCAACTTTTCCGCCTATAAAAGCAGTGGTATCGACAGGTACTGTTTCGACGACTTTGATTTCACCAAGTGACATCAACAGTTTAACTCGTTCACAGTCATCGCCTGCTTCCATAAGCTCATAATTGAGCTTATGATTCTTGTATACCTCTCGCCATTCTTCTGCCATTTGTCTGGCAAAGATTCGAACAGGTACCCAAGTAGGTTTGCCGTTGATCCCGATTTTCATATACGGAACGGGCTTGTTGTTATATGTGCTCTTTTGAAAGCACTCATCGCAAAATTCGCTTGGGAGTGTAATGACATCACCAACAATAAAGTTGATACCGCCAAACGACTTGCCTGTTTCTTTCAAGTCGTCGATACTTTTGAATGATGTTGCGTTAGCAACCGCGTTTACAGCCGTAGCCGTTTTCAATTCACTAGTTTTCATAATCGCTAAAGGTTTAAAGTTTGTAATTATATAATACATTTAGTCTTAGTAATATGTGGAATGAAAGAGAATGTACCGAAGTACATTCTCTTATGTGCTATAAACTGATAGTTGCAGTTACAGTGTAACCACGTCGTCGCAACTCTTTCTCCGTGATGGAAGGCTTATCGAGAACGTTATCGATAACGTTCTCGATAAGCATTCCCGATAATTTCAGCATTTTTAATAAGTTTTTGGCGTGATGGAGATTCACGTGTAGCTTCTGCTTGAAGTACCCGAGCTTCTTTGATCATAAATTCCGCTAATTTATGATTTGGAGCTGTTGCTCCGTTTGATAAAATTGTTTTCGCAACAACTTTAATTGTTTTGCCTTGTAACAACTGATGCAATTCAATAAAGTTTTGTGTACGATAGACTCTCTTCGTGAAGCTGTTAAAATCAGATAGTTCACGATAGTTACTGAGTCTTCGAAAATACCGTAAAGGTATTCGATCGATTAAACAATCATTAACGATACAAGACATCAATAACTTGTTATTCTTAATAACAATAGGTTCATTAAGGATTTTGATAACCGTTCCGACAGAACGATCAAAAGGTTTTGTATTCATGGTCTTGTTTGTAATCGTTAATGAATTGTTTATGTGCGATGCGCAGTTCCTTACGAGTAACTTTACGATGAGAAAAGTTTACTCTCGTAATTGTTACATTCGCTTCGATAATAGTGTAAGAATTGTCACACGACTCGTTACCGAAACGAATTGCACTGCGAAGTCGAGGACACTCTTGCCAGAGTTCAAGGAAGTCAGTAGCTTCTCGATATAGATTTGTAGTAGCACACATGGCACTATAGCACTTTACCTAAGGAGTGCGAGGTTCAAATTCAAACTGAGAAAATTTTTGGTCTTAGTGAATTTTAATTTGATTTTCCATTTTATTAGGCCAGGGGGACTTTTTATGATGTGTCCCCTCACATACATCACATATATTATATTGCATACACTATACACTATATAATACCGCTCAACATTTTGTAAAATCAATAATTTATTTTATTTTTGCAAAAAGCTAAAATTTATGAATAATTGATTAAAACAACAGTTAATATATCAACCTGTCATTAGAGAATCTAAAATCAATATAATTCCCGAACAGGAAACAATAATCTTACCTAAAAAGAAAATAAAGACTACCTCATTAGAAGGTTATACTCCAACTTTATTAAAAGAACCTCAAGAAAAAGTAATCATAGAAATACCTCAAGAAGAAACAAAGTATCCAAAAGTTTTTCAAAATAAATCGGAATTTATCAAAGTTATGACTCCTTTATATGAAAAGATATTAGCTTCTAAAGGTATTGATACTTCTTTTGCTAAAGCGTTAGTACAACAATCTGGATTAGAATCAAACTGAGGTAAATCACAATCTGGCAAATTTAATTTAGGAGGAATTAAAGGAAAAGGAACAAAAAGACGCACAAGAGAAGTTATAAATGGGAAAGATCAATATATATATGACAGTTTTAGAGATTTTAACTCTTTAGAAGATTATGCTAATTATCATGTAAATCTATTAAACAATAATAGATATAAAGCATTTTCAGGTACAGTAAATGAATTTGCAGATAAAGTAGCTAAAGGCGGATATGCTACTGATCCTAGATACAAAAATATTTTAAATAAAATGATAGCTAGTGCTAAATTTGGAATGAAAGTTCCAAAATATCCTCCATATGATCCTACAAAATTTAAAAATACTATTCCTGAAACATATAATAATGAGTTTATAGGTTTATTTGAAAAAATTCAAAATTTAAAAATAGAACAAGATCGA
>CAJMOW010000116.1 GCA_905215145.1 uncultured bacterium
AAGCTGCCGTATTGTCGGTGCTATCTCCAACTACTGTAAATTCAGCATAAATAGGCTTTTGAAACTTCCAAACTGCAGTTGCGTAATCGGCATAAAATTTAGAATTATTTTTCATATTAACCGTAACGCGATATTTACCTCCATTTGAACCAGAATTGCCAGCTACTGCAGTAATTGTTGCAGTGGCTTTAGTACCTTCTGTACCTTTAGCTTTATAAACTTTTCCGTCAGCAATATTTGTACTTTTGTAGTCTACTTTATATTCACCAACACGGAAAATTCTTAGTAAACCAGTAATTGCTTGTACATTTTTGTCTGTTACGCTATTTAAAATAGTCTCTTTTGTGTAATCAAACATAGTTTTAAAAATTTAAAATGTTATTTACTTAGTTATTGGAACTCCCGTTGCTATTGTTTGATTAATTGGTAAATTAGTTTGTAACCTAGGATCACTAGCGTTTTCTAAAACTAACTTCACTGTATCATTAATAATTTCATAGCAGACGTATTCTGGGAATTCTAATTCAGCAGATTCGCTTATACCTTCTATTTCGGTATAAGATAAAGTTATATTTTCAGGTTTTTTAATATAATCTATATGTACATTATTTGGTTCATAATAATCAACTTTGTCTCCACATAATATTTCAATAGAAGAATTAGAGCTATTAGAAAAATTATTAATATAATAATATGGACGTTTAATAGTTGGCTTCATATAAGCATTATTAATAATTTGTCCTAACATATCTGCTGTGGCTCTACGCGCACCATAATAAATCGATGTACCTTTTGTAGTACATGGTTTTGTACCTTGTGATTCATATTCTACAACACAATTTAATAAATGTAAATAATTATCAGGAAGATTTCCTACATAACGTTTACTAAAATTACTTACTGTATTTGGTTGTAATTCAATACTAATATGTCTTGTCAAGACTTTTAAATCATCTGTACTTTGTTGATTAATATCATAGTGGTTGTAAACTTTATTTATATATTGTTGGACGGCTTTTTTTACAAAGTAATTATAATCCTCCAACAATAAGCTTGGAGCGCCTAATTTGTTTATCTCTATAAGCACAGATTCATATACTTGTTTAGCCGTCATATAATTTTCTATTTTTTAGAACTACTAGGTTCTGAGTTATTAATTAGTGGTTTATATTCAGGGAATGTTTGAATCTTAATCTCATCTAGTATTTGCTTATTAGCAGGATCTTTAAAGAAGAAGATAACGGCTTCATCATTTACGCCTAAGCGAACATCTCCGTACATAAATATACCACTTACTTTCTTAATTATGTTTTTATCAGTAGCTTCAATAAACAATAAACGTAATTGCTGATCTTGTCCTGTATACAAATCGATAATTAAGTTAGGATTAGCTTCTGCTTTTTGATATAAGAAATCCTGAATATCTGAATCAGGAGCATTATACATACGTTTACCTAAAAGCTTAACTTTAGTTGCGCGACCTTCTGCAGAGTCTTGCTCGATAAAAACGTTAGCTTTAGTAATAAGTTGTTTTCTTTTAATACGTCGTGCAGATTCTTCTCCAGGTTTTTCTACCCAAAATTCTGCTCGACCATAGCGATTTTTATCTCCATCTATAATTAGATTTCCTTTTTCATCTCTAGCGCCTCTCTCTTCAACAATCAACTCACTATTTTTAATAGCTTCCCATTTGTGCCTTTCTAGAATATTATCAAGGTTAAATGTAGTTCCATCTTCAACTAAAATTTCCATATCAGCGGGTATAAAACCAGCACGATCTGGGTCATTAAGGTCTTTTTCACTAAGAATCATTTCAGATTCTCCATTAGGATTCATACGAACTTCTTTTACAAATGGAGGATACATTCCATTCTTATCTTTTACTGGATTAAACCATACAGATTTTACCTTGCCAAAAGCACTTCTTAGAGTTATTGTATTTGCCATATTTATTCTTATTAAACTTGTTCTTATTTAAAAATTTATCTAAAATAGTCTTAATCTATAAATTAATTGTAACTTCCCCTACACAATTATAGAGGAAGTTACAATTTATATTATATTAATTAGTCAGAGCTAATTAAAATAAATGAACGATAAGGATTGAATACGCCTACGCCTGCGTCTATGTTATTGTTAATCATTATATTACTATAATGTACAGACTATATCTTTAACTTATATATTTAAATATGAAACCTTTAGTTTGTTTTCTGAGTCCTTTAGCAACGTCTCTACATTTTGAAAATTCTTTAGCACACGCTCCTACAGTATCTCATACTTTAATTAGATTATTATTTAAATCGTATTGAGCAATTTTACGGCTTTCTCCAATTTTTAATTTTGGAAGTGATTGATACACTTCTTTAGATTTTAAAATGTTATAAATTTCAGAAGGGTCCTTTAAAAAATAGTAACCTTTTGCTGAATTTTTTTTATTTAATGCTGAATATAAATTTGATTTAGTTATATCAAAAGATTTATATATATCTTCAGTATTTTCTCATTCAGCAATTAAATTTCCTTTTAAATCAAATTGATAAATTGTCGAAAACTTGTTTATCGTATATTCTTCAATATTTAATTTATCATATCTATTATAAGATCAGAATGAATTTTTGTAACTTCTTTTTTGTTTACAAGCATTATTAAAATTTTGATAACTACATCCAAACTTTTCAGCTAAGTCTTTTATTCCAAAATATTCTTCTCAGAATTCGCCATTTAATTTATAACGATATACTGTTTTAAAACAAATCCCAGGATTAATTCCACCTAAACTAGTATTGTAATTATCTTTTCTTTTAATAAATTCTTTTGTTACAATCTCCTCCTCTTTTTTATATGCATCTAACTCTTCATTATAAACATATAAAATAGTTCTTCTAAAATTAGAGTATCCATATTTTTTTAGAGCGTATTGAAAAGCTGTTTTTGGATTTTTTAATAAATATCCAATTTTAATTCCATTACCAATATATCCGTCAAATATATCTGGATTACTTGTTTTGTGTACCCCAATATAGATTTTTCCGTTAATTAAACACGTTGTACAATAAACTATATATTTCATATTATTTAAGTTATCCTCTATTTTCCACTATGTTTAAGTGTACGCTCATTCGAGCTAGTCGTTGAACCTTACTTAGGATTACCTTACTAGGCTTATCTTATCTAAGTCTTGGCTGCTGATTGTCCCAAGGGAGTTTCCAGCAATTAAAAGGATTTTTATATTATTATCACTAATAATAGGGACCTACGCTGCGTAATTTAAGCCCCAGTTAATATATTTAGAAGCTGCTACAGGAGACGAAACTTGACCGCTTGACGTTCCGTTTTGTCCACCAACACCATTAATCCAGTTATGAACAATATCACAACCTTTAAATGTAAACATTTGAAGTGCTGGTTTGCCAGTTGCTGCATCTGCCGTTAGATCAAGGAATATACCGTATTTCTTATCAGGATATTCAAAATCAAACGAACGATCAATCTTAAATGTAATTTGATTCATTTATGTTAACTTATATTTTCATATAAGATCAGACTATATCTTAATTTAATATACTATTACCATATATTAAATTCTCCCTATTTCGGAATAAATCCTACTCTACTTGGTTATTTTACAATATCTTTCTTATTGTATATCCTTTCGATAGTCGTTGAACGTTTTCTAATAATTAGAACTTCGCTGCTGATTAGCATGTGTAATATTTACATTTAGCCTTCCAGCAATTAAAGGAGTTTTCTTTATAATTAAAATATAAAGGAGCAATTATTTACCCGCAAATTCATAAGATTGATATGTTGCACCTAAATCAAGATATCCGTTAGAAGCTTTCGAGAACAAGAATGTCCCAACAGTCTTCCAATCACGAATCCAAGACGAAAGTGCATTTTGAACTTCATGCCACATCAACGTGTTGCAAATAAAGATATATTTGTTACCCGTTGGTCTTTCCGATTTAGTAGTCATTTGAGCAAGTACCTTATTAAAGATACGAACATTTAGATGTCCACTAAATACATATTTTCCAGCAAAACGTTCAATTTGGCTGATGATACCATCGCCAGAAATAATCATATTTGTGTTAACTTATATTTTCATATAAGATCAGACTATATCTTAACTTTATATACTGTTACCGCGTATAAAGTTCTCCCCGTTTCCATTTGATCAAATGTACTCTACTCATTTATTCATTAAGAGATTTCTTCTTAATTATACTTTCGATAGTCGTTGAACTTCCTTAAATAAATTATTTAAGTTTAGCTGCTGATTGTCTTCATCTTTCATGTTCAGAGTTTCCAGCAATTAGAGGAGTTGTTTTAATTAGTTTACTAATTTAGCAGCCCATTATTTCTTTAGGTTGCTGTGTTTCGGGATCAAAAATCTTAGGTTTGCCAAATTTATCTACATTAGTTTTACCCCAAAGTAATGCGTTATTACGAGCAAACATGTAGGTATCTAAGCAATCTTTTTGTGCAGGATTAAGTTTGTAAACAGGATCGTCTTGCTGACCTTTACCGATTTGGATAAATACATCTTCCATTGCGGCATATTTAGCAGACCAGCTTACATCTGCACGATGGGTCGAGA
>CAJMOW010000117.1 GCA_905215145.1 uncultured bacterium
CCCTGAATAAATGGAATTAGTGTTTCACTAACTTCAAGTGGCATAACTTTTCTCATAAATTCTATTAATGTATCCATAGAAATATTAAAAGATGTTGCTACTAATCCTATTAGTGTTAATATTGGAAAAACGGACATTACTAGAAAAAAAGCTAATTGACCTGGAAGTATTTTCATTTCAGGCTTATTTATTATACTTAACAATTTTTTAAAATATATAGATATTTTATTTAAAGTTTTTTTCATTTTTACACCATCACTTTTGAATAAATTTTAATATAACATCATTTAAAATTGATTTATCGATAGGTTTTGAAATATATCCATCAAATCCTGCATTTAGAAATTTCTCTTTTGAACCTTCTATTGCATCAGCAGTTAGTGCAATCACTTTTGTTTTAAAGTTTGGAATTTGTTTTAAATTATTTAAGGTTTCTATTCCATCCATTTCAGGCATCATATAATCCATAAAAATCAAATCATAATTATTACCAGAGTTAATTTTGTCAATACATTCTTTTCCACTTAAAACACTTTCTATTTGAAAGTTGTATTTTTTTAATAGAATTTCTGCTACTTTTATGTTTAATTTATTATCATCTACTATTAGTATTTTTTTTGAGCTAAAATCTGGATAATCAAAATTACTATTTTGCTTTATTTCCATATTTGGTTTTAGATTTGTGTCCACTACTTTATCTGTTTTAATAAATTTTTTTATAACTATTTCTAAATCTACCTTATTAAATGGTTTTGATAAATAGTCATTAAATCCATCTTTTATATATTTTTCTTTCATTCCTTCTAAAGCATTCGCTGTTAAAGCTATTACTGGAATATTAAAACTTGGTATTTGTTTTAATCTTTGTAGTGTTTCTACACCAGACATTCTAGGCATCATATCATCTAATAAGATTAAATCATAGTTTTCGTTTGCTCTAATTCTTTCTAAGCATTCAATTCCACTTTCTGATTCAAAAATCTGAGCATTATAGTTTTTAAGTATTCTAGATGCAACTTTTAAATTCATTTTATTATCATCTACAACTAGTATTTTTTTACCTGTTAAATCTATTGTTTCAGTTTTCTCTGGTTCTTCTATATATTGTTTTTTCATACTAACTATTTGTTGTTTTATATAAACTGTAAATTTAGATCCTACTTCATATTTACTTTGAACAATAATTTTTCCACCCATCATTTCTATGAGTTTTTTTGTAATAGCAAGACCAAGTCCAGTTCCTTCTAATGTTGTGTTTTTATCTTCATCTAATCTCTCAAATTTTTGAAATAATTTATCTATTTTATCTGGTTTTATTCCTCTTCCTGTATCTTCTACAGATATTATTAATGAACATGTATTTTTTTCATTAATACAATTTACTGTAAAATCAATTTGTCCTTTTTCTGTATACTTTACAGCATTTGTTAATATGTTAGTAACAATTTGTTTTAATTTACCACCATCTCCATGTAATACAGCTGGTATATCTTGCGCGAAGTTTTTTTTCAATTCTATTGGTTTATCACCAATTCTTGGAATCATTAATTTAACTAAATTATTAAACATAGGTTCTAATTCATAATCTGTTTCTATTATTTCCATTTTATTTGCTTCTATTTTTGATATATCAAGTATTCCATTGACTATTTCAAGTAAATTTTGACTTGCCATTATTATATCTTTAGCATCACTTCTAGCACTTACTATATCATCAGAGGAAGCAATACATTCACTAAATCCTACAATTGCATTTAATGGAGTTCTTATTTCATGACTCATACTTGATAAAAAATCAGTTTTAGCATTATTTGCTTTTTCAGCTTGATTTTTAGCATATTCTAATTCTGACAACATTTTTACATCTGGATTTTCTATTGTAAAATACATTAAGAAGTTAACAAATATAAATACTGCTGTTACTAGTAATATTTGTGGATTTATTGCTTGTATTAGAGCAGCTATAGATCCAAATATTATAAAAGCAAACAATGGAATAAATTTTTTATTGATTACATTTTTAATATTAATTAATAAGCATATTATCCAAAGTAGTATGCATATACCAGCAACTAGATATGTTAAATTTGCAGACATACCATATGTATATACAATTCCATTTTCACTATAATTATGTAACGGTAATATTAAAACTAGTGTCGATATTATAAAATCAATAATGATTATATATTTTTTTAATTTATAATACATTTTATTTTCTTTTTTATTTTTTTTAGTCGTCGTAGATATATAGTATACATATAGTGTGAATATTAATAACCATGTTATTAAGTATACTAAGTAGAATTTGCTTACTATATTTAACCATATTGCATCTTTCATATAAAGTGCTGTTGAAGTACTAATTAAATCCAGAATTACTCCTATTAAATTTGTGATTATTAAAGAAGAAAATATTTTATTTTCTATTGAATTAATTCTTTTTTTACTAAAATATATTATAATTAAAACTATTAAATATATTGCACTAAAGATTTGAACACTTAAACTTCCCATATATATCCCTACTCTCTATATCATTATAACATACAAATTTTGTTTTTTAAAAATTATATTTTATATTAAAAAATAGGATTTAAAAATCCTATTTTAACTTCATCACTTTTTGATTTGCTTCTTCGAGTGAACGGTAATCTACCTTACCCATGTTTGTTTTAGGTAACTCAGATATAAATTCAATCTCTTTAGGAATAGACATTTTTAATAAGTTAACTTTACATAAGTCATCTAGTTCTTTTTTTAATTTTATTTTTTGTGTTTCATAACCTTTTTTTATAACAACATATGCTTTTGGAACATTAACTTTATAAGGATGTGGAACACCAACAACTATACAATTTTCTACTAAATTGTGTTTTTTTATTACAGCTTCTATTTGACTTGGATAAATATTATATCCAGAAGAAACTATCAACCTTTTTAATCTTTGTGTATAATGTAATCTCCCTTTTTTATCTAAGTATCCTAAATCACCAGTATATAAATATCCATCTTGAATTACTTTATTTGTTTCTTCTATATTTTTATAATATCCTTGCATATTAGTTGGTCCTTTTATACAGAATTCACCTTCTTCACCATATCCAAGTTCTTTTTTGGTATTTATATCTACAACTTTAACTTGATTACAAGGTAACGGTATTCCTATTGTTGATTCAACATTTGAATTATCTGTAGAGAATGAAATTGCAGCTAATGCTTCAGTCATTCCATATCCTTTATATATTTTGTTTGGTGCATTGTGACTTTTTAAAAATTCATTTATTTGTGCTTCTAAATTAGCATCCAATGTATCTCCACCAGATATTAAAACTTTTAAAAATGATAAATCTTTTCCTTTTAATAAATCACTTTTAATTAATGCAGACCATAATGTTGGAACTCCTAATATTAAATTAGATTTTGTTCTAAGCATTGTTTTTATAAAGTTTTTTAATTTAAACTGTGGCAATAAAGTAACAGACATATCAACACAAAGTGCTGTATGAACACAATTTGCTAATCCAAATCCATGAAATATAGGTGTTACCGCTAGTAAAGAGTCACCTTTTTTATATGAAGGAATTGTTACTCTTAATTGTTCTACACTTGAATTAAAGTTTTCATTTGTAAGCATTGCTGCTTTTGATTTTCCTCATCTGCGATTAACACAGTAGTTTTTTCTTTCATAAATTTCCCCTCCAAAATATACTTTAAATTTTTAACTATGGAGATTATAATATTGGTATTTCTAATTTTCAATATTTTTCTGGAAATTTTTTCCAATTATTTATTTTATCACTTTCTACTATTTTTGGATCTTTTTTACCTAGTGTTAATTTATAACCTATTTTTGTTATACTTGGCATTGAATTAGAAGGTGATACAAATACTATTTTTTCTAATTTTGTATATTTTTCTATGTTTTTAATTTTGTTATAGCAACCATTTAAGGCAATTATGATTTTAGAATCTGTTTCATTTAAATAATCTAAAATTTCATGTTCTGCTGATAAAGGGTGAATCATATTTGCAACCGCACCAATTTTATTAGCTGCATAAAAAGCAATTACACCTTCAGGAGTATTGGGCATACATATAGTAACAACATCACCTTTTTTTATGCCACTTTTTATATATGCCTTAGCGCATTTTTCAATTTCTCCTAAAAATTGTTTAAATTTTAATTTTTTTCCAAAGTAATCTATAGCAACATTATCCATATTTTTTTTATTTTTTTCACATAAATATTCATAAATCGTAGATTCGGGTATTTTTACATCTTTTTGTAACTCTGAGTAAAATCCTCTAAATTCTTTATCTATAGAAGGAATACTTGTTCTCGGTTTTATTTCTTCTTTATAACTATATTTATAATTATTTACTATTTTATATATTTCTTCAAATGAATTTGCTTTATATACATATGATAATGGCTCACATTCTTTATCTGTAACGTATATAACTGGTATATAACTATCTATTTCTGTATTTATGTTACTAGTTAAAACCATTTCTACTCTATTTTCATATATAAATTCTCTATCATATTGATTTACAAATATAATGTCATCATATTTAATAT
>CAJMOW010000118.1 GCA_905215145.1 uncultured bacterium
ATTACTTGATAAAGCAGATATCGGGAAAATTGTAGATAAATCATCTATATATTTTGGAGATCAAAAAGTGAGGGATATAGATATTAATAAAGTATTGTGAGACGGTACGAGTCAGGTTAATAGAGTACTACTTCCATATACTATTGAGCAAGATGGATCATATAAACCTGATTTTGAATCTCAAGGACGATTTGAAGAATTTCAAAAACGATTTGAAGAATTTCGAAAATTTTTAAATGATTTCCCTGATATTACCAATGTTGAAAAATTTGAAAAGGCGAAAACTCTAGGTTTAGATGTAACTTATGATTCACAAACAGGAAATTTTGTATTTAATACAAACGCAGTTAAACCATTTATTGTAATGACTGGGTATGCAAGTAGTAGAGTAATGCCTTTAGATGAAGATTCGAAATGAATTAGCCATTTACCTACAGAACAAGGTGAAGAAATTACCGATTATTATGATACGCAAATCAATTATGGAGAGAGTTTCTCCACTAAATCTAAAAAACCAGCAAATGAAGCTAAGTCTAGTAGGTGAAGTATGTATAAATCTTCTATATTTATGCCTATTGTAGATACAAAAATAGCGACATATCAATCAAATAATGAATTAGTTCCAACATCTAACTATAGAGATATATTAAATCAAGCAATTGCTAAACGTAATCAAAATGCAATAAAAACAAATTTTTAATTTAAGCAATAATATGGAGAATAAGAAGAACGATTGGTTTGCAACACTGCTATTCCAACCTAATATGACTCTACAGGATTTTGCTAATAATGATATTACTCCAGATAATACAAGTATAAATACTAGAGAATATTATAAAAATATTCCTGAAGTAATTGATGCTTTTAAAAATGAGAATGGACAATTTGATGAAAATAAATTTAATCGTTTCTATCAGAGTGCCTTAACTGTCTATAATGATTATGCAAATAATAAGTTTGAAAATAAACTCTTAGAAACTTATGAATATGATCCGTTCGATTATTTTGCTCCTGCAGGAAGTAAAGTAAAAGATAATTTGCCTTCAATACAAAAGGTTGCAAATCCTGAAAGACGTTCTGCTGGATTAGAATATGTATTTGGTAGAGGTAATCAAACAATGAGTTTTAGAGAAATAGCTCAACAGAATAAAGTATTTAATTGAGAAACTCAGAAGTTTGAAGATTGAACTCCAAATGAAAAAGGTGGAATTTGAAAAGCTTTAAATAGACCTACATTAGTATTAGCTACATGAGATGAAGATGGAACACATGTAGTTGATGGACGAACGTTACAGCATAAAAAAGGAGATCTCAAATTTAATGAAGATGGGGATACTTATTATGAAACATTAGGTAATCGAGAAATATATGGTAAGCAAGTTTTAGGTATTGCAGATACTTTAACAGTAGACGGATCTGCGTGAAACAAATATGATTTTTTTGATTCTGATGGTTTAGATAAAAGTTTAGGAGGAACTATATCAAAACTAGTATTTAAGGTAGGTCCTATGTTAATACCATATGTTGGATCAGTGTATGGAGCTTTATCTGCAGGAACTGAATTAGCGCAATTAATTCCTACTTTAATGAAAAGTATTAACGGAATTATTGGAGGAGATAATGATTCAGATTTTATTAAAAAATTAAATCAAATAGAAGGTTATGCAGCTAGGTTTGATTCTAACGTTTCTGATTATTCTCAACAAAATATGTTTAGTTGAGAAAATCTTGGAAAGATGATTGAAGATACATCTTTACAACTTTTCCAACAAAGAGTTATTGGACAAATACCAAGAATTTTAACTGGAGCTCCAGAATCAGTTCGAGTACAAAAATTAGGTAGAAATCTAGCACTTGCTTATATGGCAGGTACATCTTCTCAACAAGCTTATTCAGAATTTAAAAATGCTGGGGCAACTGATGCTGTTGCAGGTTTAGGTATGTTAAGTGTTATGGGAGGAATGTATGGATTGATGAATATGAATTACTTTAGAAATTTCTTATTCAAAGGAACGTATTTAGACCAAAATCCAGCTAAAAAAGCAGTTAAAGATTTAGCGCAAGAGGTAAAAGAAAACTTAACAAAATGATCTGTTACAACTCCTAAACAAGCTGCCAATTTTATCGTTAGAGGAAAGCAATTTTTTCAAAATCAATTTGCAAAGTATAGTAGTAATGAATTAGTTGATTCTGCATTAAATGAAGCAACAGAAGAGGTAATGGAAGAAGTAACTTCTGATTTAACCAAAGCTTTGTTTGCTGCAGGAGATGCTTTAGGCATTGATATGACTGAAAGTGAAAGACGTTTAGATTTTGGTTGATCAGCTAGCGATGCTGCTCAACGTTATGCTATGTCTTTCTTTGGAGGTGCAATTGGAGGACCCGTATTTCAACTACATGGAAAATGACAAAATAGATTACACGGAATTAGTAGTAATTTAGCTACTACATCTGATAATCAAACTGCTCAAGAAATTGTTTATTTAATACGTCAAGGACGTACTGATGATATAAGAAATGAATTAGCTCGTTTACATAAAAAGGGCAAATTAGGCAATGTAAACTTATCAGGAAAAACATATGAGTTAGTAAACACTGGAGATGAAACTCAAATTAAGTTTCATAACGCAGAGGAGGGAGAAAGTCAAAACGATGTTGTATATGATCAATTACTTGATTACATTGATAGAGTAGATAAGTTAATGTCATCAGAAGGTTTAAAAGTATCTGATGAAACATTAAAAAAACTTCAAGTATATGATCAAGAAGGGAGACCTTATGATAAAGTAGCCGAAGCCGTACTAGCATCAGGAGTTACTACACAAATATTTAGTGATTTTAATAACATTACAGAACAAATTGTTCGTAAATCTGCAGAATTATCTAAATTAAATCAACCTACTCCAAACACTCCTATTACTAATGAAACGCAAAAAGCAATTGCAGAACAAAATGCACAAAATTTAGAAATACAAAAATTAAATCAAGAAATCAATAATTTACGTGCACGTAGAGACGCTATATTAAATGGAGAACGTACTGGATATTATTTTGGACAAGCTATTTTTGCAACTAATAGTGCTATAAATCAGGCATTTGTAAATATGGGTCTGCACGATTATGTAAAAACCATGTATGGAAAAGACTTAGATTTACTAAATGAAGATTTACAAAAAACAGCTAAAGAAAACTTTAGTGCGTATACGCAATTAGATGAAAAAGCTAAAGTTTATAAAGCATACGATTTATTTTTAAATTTAAGTCAACAGTTAAAAGACTCTCTACTAAAAATAAATGACGAAACAAAAGTTGCAGATAATATATACGGTTTACGTTATTCTACATTAGGTAGAATTGCAAATAACTTAGATGCTATTGATGCTAAAATAGAGGAACTTAAAAGTAATGAGGAAAAAAATTCTGAGGAAATAAATAGACTAATTTCGGAAAAAGAAATACTCCAGAATATTCAAAAACAATATACTGAAAATACAGCATTACTTATTACTAATCCAATATCTACTGAAGGACAAGATATATTACATCGTCCAATATCATCTACAACAACTGATATAGATAATTATGCTCAGTCAATATTAAATTTTTATAGTTATCTAAAAAATAATAATTTATCAGCAGATTTTGGAGATTTAGACGTATTAACTTTATTACGCTCTGTTAAAAAACAGCAAGACGAAAATAGTTTGTCTTATAAACAACGTTATATTACCTGACTTCAAAATTTATATAAAAATGATCCCGACTTAGAGTTAATGGGAAATCCAGTTTCATTTGACTATAGTATAACTGGATATGAAAACTTCAATAATTTGTTAGATGAATTACAAGCATCTTTAGATGAGGATCCTGAACAAGTGTTATCTAAATTTGCTGAAATAAGGAATCAATTAGAACAAACTGATTTAGATGAAAATCAAATTGAAGATTTCTTTAATTATGTATTTCCAAGAATTGGAACTTATCGTTTAGATGAATATTTAAATGAATATTATAATATTAGATCCCAAGTTAAGGCATCTCCTATATATGAATTATTGAATGTATTTGCAATTAGTTTAGGTGGGCAACCTAGCCAATTATTAAACATTATTGCAAATGAACATAACAAATTTATAGCAAGTAAAAACATTAAAGATTATGTTATTCAGGATAAAAACGCTAAAACTCAATTAGAACAATTATTATTATTTCTTAAAGGAATAAAATCTATATTAAATGCTAGTGTAAACTTTGATGGAGAAGGTATAAATAATTCTATTAATAAATACCTAGGAAATTTATCTTTACCTGAAATTGATTTTGAAACATTTTATAATCTATCAAACGATATTGAATTATTAGAAAATAAACTAAATATTTTACTCGAAGTATCACGGAAAAATCAAGAACAAAAAGCTCGTGTTCAAAAAGATATTACAATTAATATGAAACAATTATTTGTTAATTCTTTAACAAATGAGAATAGTCTTATTAAACAAAGAGTATTTGATATGTTTCATATTAATTTAAATGAAATTTGAAATAAGTATAAACCTACAGAAGAA
>CAJMOW010000119.1 GCA_905215145.1 uncultured bacterium
ATCATGAACTTCTGGTATGTGGCTATCAATCGAGAAAAATATAGCAACTATGTTGTAATTAGACATTTTTTTAATCTTGGCTTCATCGATATTAAGACCATTTGATATTAATATTATTTTTATTTTTTTTTGCGTACAATAATCTAAATATTCAAATATATCATCATTTACAAATGGCTCACCTCCACCAGTAAAATGAATATATTGTGTGCCTAAAGAAGCTAACTCATCAATCAATGAAAAAACATTTATATTACATTTTTTCTCTTTATTTGTTCTTACTTCGCAAAATACACAATTGGCATTACATATATTTGACAAAGACAAATATACATAAAACGGTTTTTCATAATATTTAATTATTTCACGAGGAGATTTGTCTATCAACTTTAAATACATTTTTTATTGCTCCTCTCTTAATTTTAATTCTTGATCTATTATTTCATTAATCTTATTTAACATTGTTAAATTTAAAAATTCATTACATTTATGATAATGTGTTTCAGTTAAAGTATTTAATCCCATTAGAACAGGGGAATATTCAAAACCATCTTCAACTAAAATATGCATTTTTTTCTTCATAGCTGATGCCCAACCTAGTTCTACATGAACTCCACCTGATATACCATTCGAGTTTTTGTTTCCTGGAATAACAATTAATACATCACTTGACTTAACACCTTCAAAATCGCTTCTTGTACATTCTTCTGGACCTTTATGATTTAGCCCCCAATTTTCTCTTTTAATTGCTAAATAGTACTCACATCCTTTTTCTTCTAAATTTTCAACAAGTTTGTTGAAGAAAGTTTTATATTCATCTTTAATTTCATATTTGTTATTTTTACATAATCCCGTAAAAGGACACGAAATAAATACTTTCATTAATTTACCTCCTCTTTTGTAATAATTTCTTGCATATTTGTTCTTCAGTTGGTTTATTTGAATTTATTTGTTCTCTAATAGAATTTTTCAACAATTCATAATCAGTGCCATTCTTTATATCATTGTAATACTCATTTGTAGAAATATTGAAAACATCACAAATCATTTCACCACTGTAATTTAATAATGTAGCCAAATCAATAAATACTTTTCCAATATTATCTCTTATAGTATCTTTTGCATAAATAGCATCTGTACCATCATAATTAATAAACTTCATATAATCATAAAATCCTGAGACTCTTTTACCTGTTTCCAAATCATATACGTAATAACCTTCACCAGAATTATTACTTCTAATTATCACGCTTTTTTTTGAACTAGGTTCTACTAGATTTCCTAGATTCGAATTAATCACTGAAATCCCAGATTTTTCGGTTCGAATGTGACTATAACTAGGTATTTTATTTCTTTGATTTCCAATATTTATTGCAATCATATAATTATTTTCTCCACAATTTATAGTATCAAGAATTTCTCCATTTTTAGCTAAAGCTCCAAATAACATTGGCATATTTACTTATTCCTCCTAAAATCTTTTTTTAATGATAATAATTTATTTGTCAAAGACGTTTCCTCTATACACAAATTATTATCAATTCCTTTACCTATCATTCTTCCATCTGAATTAAAATCCCTATGAAAATCACTACCAACAGACTGTAATAAATTAAATTTATCTGCTAACTGCATTAAATACAAGCTATCACCTACACTACAATCGGATTGATAGACTTCTATGCCGTCTATTCCCAAGTCACTTAATTTGGATATTATATTTGTTACATCATCCCTAGTAAGTTTATAAGCCATTGGATGTGCTACAACAACAAAACCATCGGCACTATGTATAGCATCAATTACTCGTTGAACTTCCAAATCATAATCTGGTCCATAACTGAATCTATTATTTTTGAAATAATCTCTGTAATAATTAATAACATCCATTGAATAATTATCTTGTTCTAAACATTTTATAAATTCTCTATCAAACCAACAATATCTTTCCATATTGATTCTAGATAGACTCTCTTCTGGTAAATTTAAAAGCTTCATTTTTGCAAAATTTAGTAGTTTTATATGTGCTGCAACTCGTTTCTCTTTCATTTCCTGTAATAAATTCAGCATTTTGATATTATTTTCGTCAAATCCATAACCAAGAATATGAAGTTTAATCTTTTTATTATTTAGCATAATATAAGATGAAAACTCAACACCTGCTATGCCATGCATTCCAAATTTTAGGTTTTCCTTAAATTCTGGCAAACCACAAATTGAATCATGATCACTGATTGCAATAAGACTTGTATCATTTTTACTTGCCATTTCAACTATTTCTTTTGGTGAAAAATAACCATCGGAATTAGTTGTGTGAATGTGTAAATCAATATAATTTTTATCCATTTTTTCCCACCTAATCTAATTATAATGTTTCTTTTATTTTTTTACCAATACCAATTATTTATATACTATAAGTAATAATTATAATAGAAAAAAACAGGTTCAACATTCTGAATCTGTTTTTCTATTAAAATATTTTATTAATTCTAAAACTATACTGCTATTATATTTTTTATGGTAAGCGATACTTAATGGTGTTACTATGTTATCAATATCAACTTTTATTTCATATAAATTGCCAGATTTTAAATCATCCAAAACGAACTCTTTTATCATCCAACCAATTCCTATTCCTTGATTTATAATTTCTTTTGATATTGATGAGGAATTTGCTTCAATTAATGGCTCTAGTAAAATATTTTTTTTATCAAAAAAATAATCAATCATTTTTCTGTTGTAAGTAGTGGAACTCGGTAGAATTAATGGATATTTTATTAGTTCGTCAGGGGTTATTACTCCTTTTTCTGAGAGAGCCTTATATTTTCGGCTACCAACGAAACAACCATCTAAATCCAGAACCTTACGAACTTTTATTATTTCACTATCAACATTCGACATATCAGTATCTATAACAATATCAAGTTCTCTTTTCAATAACATTTTCAACATTTCATCCGATTTTTTATTAAATATTCTAATTTTGACATTTGGATATCTTTCATTAAATTTTTTGAAATAATTTACAAAGTAGAAAGTACCAACATGAGTAGGAACACCTATGTTTATAACTTTTTCTTGTGATGCTTTAATTTGAGAAATTAAATTTTCATTTGATTTTGCTAAATTAACTAAATGCTCGGCATAATAATATACAAGTTCTCCAACTTCTGTCAAATTAATTCCTTTATTTGAACGCTGAAAAAGTTCAACATTTAATTGATCTTCTAATTTTTTTACTGCTTGTGTAACTGCTGGTTGTGATATACATAGTTCTTCAGATGCTTTTGTGAAATTGTTACATTTTGCAACAATATAAAAGGTTTTATACAAATTTAAATCTACATTATACATTTTATCCTCCTTACATAATATAATTTTATTACAAAAAAAGGGAACCTAAAATCAGGTCCACCTCCTCCAAAACATAAACAAAATATCAAAAATAAAACTTTTTAAAACTCAACTAATCATAATTATAACATTTTTTACTTGTTAAGTCAATAAATTAGCGCATAAAAAACAACAAACTTGTTGTTTTTATATTAAAAAGATAATATACATGTATATTTTATAGAATACGATTATTTGACAATATATAACCAATAAAGTTGTTGTGGAGTTATAGATATTATATATAAAAAAATAGCTATTATCATTAGCTATTATATCTTTTATCATTTTATTTAATATTACTTCTGCTCATTATCTTTTTTTCTGGACACTAACAATAGTGATGGATCTATATTCAAACCATTGGCTACTTTTTCAATTGTCTCCAGCGTAGCTTTTCTTCCAGTCCGTTCTATCTCTCCAATATAATTAGTACTTACTCCAGATAGTTTTGCTAAAGATTCTTGAGTCAATTTTAATTGCTTTCTGTAATATTTAACATTTTCCTTAAAGACATCTTTTAAACTCATTATATATCTAACCTCAATTTGTTTTCCATCATATAATACCATATTACAATAAACTATTAAATGTAACATACTATTTATAAATTTAATCTGTGCAATATATATTGATATACTAAACTCTAAGATAGATAAAAAGACAGTTTGATTGCCGATATATTCTCAAAAACTTGACATCCATCTTGAATAGATATTATTATATATACAAAGATGATATGTGAAATTTTAATTACTTAACGGGTCAATTTTAAGTATTGTTTTGCAAATTCATCTTTTTTTCTGGTGGAATATATTCTATTATTTCCTTTGGATCTATTCCACAAGCCACTAATACGTAAGTTATTCTGGCTAAAACATCTTTATCAATTCTAACAATTCTATCCTCATAATATTTTTTTACAATTTCATGATTTAAACCTGTTAATCTTCGCATTTTTGATATTGATATTCCAGCTTTATCCATAGCAGCTCCAATGTTACAAACATAGTGTCCATAATTGCCTAGCATTTCTAATATGTCCATTTTATATTGTCTTTCCAATATTTTACCTCCTTTCTATATACCAGCAATTTTACAATATAATAGTATCACAAATAAGACTTTTAAATTAGGCTCTTGTTTGTTGGTCGTATTTGTGG
>CAJMOW010000120.1 GCA_905215145.1 uncultured bacterium
TAAATTCTTTATATCAGGTTTTAATGTACCATCATAATCACTAACTAATAGTTTCATTATGCACCTCCAAAATTAGATTTATTATACAATAATTTATGTAAAAAACAATATTTATGAATTAAATAAATATTGTTACAAATAATAATAATGTTCTCTTTTACACAAAAAAGTGTAAAATAGGTGTATTTCTATTGAAATGAAATTATGTGTATGTTATAATTTTCTTAGAGTAACGGAAGGTGGTGATAGGATGAAAGAATCAGCAGGAGAAGCAAATATGACTGTAATCACTATCGTTTTAATTGGGTTGGTTGCAGCAGCTGGTGCACTTATAATACCTAATTTAATTAGTTCAATGAAACAAAAATCTTGCTGCACAAATGCTGGTGGTACATGGAAAGGTAATGCATGTACAGCTGGTGGAAATAGTTCGTATTCAGCTACAGAATATACTGCGTGCCTTGGTAATGTGGGTGAAGGAAACAAGAAATAAAAATAACTAAAGTCATATATATGACTTTTTTCTTTACATTTAAATAATATATAATTTTAAATACTCATTTACTTTAAATATAAAATATGCTAAAATTAAATAGAATACGAGGTTGATATCATATGAATCAAAGTGTTAGCTATACATATTTGTTAAACATAATAATTATATTTATTTTAGTGGCCTTTATGGTATTAATGGGAACATTAAGTTATACAAAAGCATTTAGAGTTAATAGTAAAATAGCTAATGCTATTGAAATATGTGAAGGTGATAATAGTTGTTCACAAGCTGAAATAAATAGAATTATAAATAATTATGGATATCAAAAAAGAATAACTTCATGTCCTAAAAAAAGTAATAAAGCAGGTACACTTAAAAATGGATATTGCATATATAAATTTAATGATGATAGTAAACATTATTCATATGGAATTTTAACTTATATGTATATAGATATACCTGTAATAAGTGATATATTAAAAATACCAGTATATTCAAGAACTGATAGAATATATAAATTTAATTAAAAGAGGTGTTAAAATGAGAGGTGCAATTGGAAATGCAATGGTTATGAATATAGTAATTACTTTTATAATTTTAACAACTGCTTTTTTAGTTAGTTCAATTTCATATAGTAAAGCATTCAAAGTTAAAACAAAAATAATTGATATCATTGAGAAATATGATGGAGATTTTAATAAAACAAGTAACAAAGAAAGTGTAATAACAAATGAGATTAATCAGTTCCTAGGACAAACAGGATATAGAACAACAAGTGCTACAGCGAAAGGTGATTGTAGTAAATATGTAAATAGTTCAAAAGGTGAATCTTTAATTGCTACGACTTCTTCATATGATATATGTATAATTCAAAAAAATAATAATAGTTCTACTTATCATGGGCCATACTATAAAGTAGTAGTATATATGTATTTTGATTTTCCAATAATTGGTGATATGATCAAAATACCAGTAAGTGGAGAAACTAGATCTTTTTTCAAAGACGTAAAAGAATAAAAATTGGAAAGGTGATAGCATGAACGTAATAATTGCTAATAGACAAAAGGATAAATTAAATAATTTAAATATCGAAGTTATAAAAAGATTAGATGGAGAATTCGATGTAAATGAAATAATATCTTCATTTAAAAATATATTTTATAACAAAATGATATTAGATATAACAGCACTTAAAAATTACACAGATATAAATACAATCCAAAAATTATCAATGTCACTTGAAATGGATAAACTTATATTATTATTAGAAGAAGGAAATGAAGTAACCTCACCATCTTTCCTATCTAAATTAATTTCAATTGGAATATATAATTTTACAACAAATCAAGAAGGAATAATGTATTTATATAATAATCCAAATACTTATCGTGATGTTGCTCAATACCATCACATAGTAGAACCAGAAGTAAAAACAGTTGTTAAAACAGTAGAAGTTCCAGTAGCAGTAGCTGGCCCTGTACAATATGTACAACAACAACCAGTTCAAATGGGATCAATAGTACTTGGAATTAAATCAGTTACACAAGGAGCAGGTTCAACAACACTTGCATATATGATGAAAAAAGTAATAGAAAAATATAAAGATGTTGTTTGTATCGAAGTAGATAAAACAGAATTTAGATATTTCAATGATAAGTCATTAATATCAGCTACCAGCAATAACATAGGAAATGTTGTAAGAGAACATAATAATAAACCAGTAATTATTGTTGATATAAATAACAGTAGTGTTGCAGAAGGATTATGTGATAAAGTAATTTATTTACTAGAACCTTCAACGATAAAATTAAACAAACTTATAACACTAAAACCAAGTGCATTAAGAGACTTAAAAAATAAAAATGTTGTTCTAGTAAAAAGCCCTTTAAATCCAAAAGACATAAAAGAACTTGCTTATGAAGCAAATATAAATATATTCTTTAATTTACCACTACTTGATGAAAGAATACAAAACCCAGAGATAGAAGCTTTGTTAAGAAAGTTAAATATAATATAAAATACATTCAAAATGTATTTTTTTTATAAAAGAACACCAAAACACAAACTTTTGTATGCATTGACAAATACATTTTTTTTTGAGAAAATATACGTGAATAAAAGTGAGGTGTAATTATGTATGAAGATAGAATTTTGTTAACACCACAAGATATACTAGAAAAAGAATTTAAAATGGATACTAGGGGTTACAGGCCACAAGAAGTAGATAAATTCTTAGATGTTATAATGCGTGATTACGATGAAATGACTAACATAATAAGAGGGCTAGAACGTGAAAAAGAAAAACTTACAGATGACAATATAAAACTTAAACAAGAAATAAGAATGTTAAATTCAAAACTTGAAGTTATAAAAGACAATGATATTTATTCAAAACCAGTAAACAATTCAGATTTACTTAGAAGAATATCAAAATTAGAAGAAATTATTTATGGAAAATAAATCTTGACAAACGCTGTATCTAATATGATATAGAGGAAAGTCCATGCTCGCACTGTTCTGAGATGACAGTAGTGATTGTGCACAGGGAAAAAATAACCTGTGGTAGCATTTTGCTAACGGCACCGAACTGACCTAAGTCTTTATGATATGGTCACGGGTAGGTATAAAGTGCCATAGTGACGATACTTGCTAGAAATAGTAAGAGTGGAACGCGGTAAACCCCACAAGCGAGAAACCCAAAATATGGTAGGGGAGCTTTGATGAGATAAATGAATTAAGTCAAGGACTGGTAACAGTAGATAAATGTTTGTCGCCTATATAATAGGTACAGAACATGGCTTATAAGATTTATTTTTTTTTAGAAGGTGAATAAATGAAAGAAATTGGAGAAAAGTTAAAAGCAACAAGAGAAGAAATAGGAATTAGCAAAGAAGAAGTATGTGAAGACTTAAAATTAGATATGAAACAACTTGATCAACTAGAAGAAGGAGATATGCAAGCATTCCCTGATATATTATCACTTAAATATCTAATAAGAGATTACGCAAAATATTTAGGTTTAGATAAAGATGATTTAGTAGACGAATTTAATGAATTTTTATTTGATTATACTTCAAAAATATCATTAGAAGATATAAAACAAGCAAAAAAAGAAATCCAAAAAGATGAACTAGATAAAATACAATCACCATATACAGTAGAAAGAAAAAATAAAATATTAATACCACAAATAACAATATACATATTAGCAAGTATAGTAATAATACTACTTGCTTATGTTATATATAATTTAATTAAAGGTGATAAACCAAAAGATTCAACAATAATTACAATGAATAGTGTAAGTTATGAGGTGATTAAATGAATTTACCTAATAAAATAACAATTTCAAGATTAGTTTTATCTTTTATATTAATAGTATTGCTAATATTTCCTTTTGACACCATAGGTGTAACATTACCAAAACTATTTATAAATGAAACATTAGTAGTAGATATTAAATATTTCATTGCAGGTGGTTTATTTATAATAGCATCCGTTTCTGATTTTTTAGATGGATACATAGCACGTAAATATAATATGGTTACTGACTTAGGAAAAATGCTTGATGCAATAGCAGATAAAATATTAGTAAATGGAGTATTAATCTTATTAGCAACTAGTGGTTTTATTCATCCTATAATACCTGTTGTAATAGTATCAAGAGATACAATCGTAGACATAATAAAAATGGTAGCAGGTAGTAAAGGAAATGTTGTAGGAGCAAGCGTACTTGGAAAAATAAAAACAATATTAATGATGTGTGGAATTACACTAACACTATTTTATAATTTACCATTTGAATTAATAAATATAAAAGTTTCAAACATACTACTTACTTTAGCATGTATCATGTCAGTGATTTCTGCAGTACAATATTATAATTTAAATAAAAAATATATAAAAGAAAATTGAATTTGTGATGTGAATCCCATTTTGGAGATACAAATAAAAAAATAGTATATTAA
>CAJMOW010000121.1 GCA_905215145.1 uncultured bacterium
ACCTGTTGCTAGAACAGTTGTAGATAAAATAGTTGGTGAAAAACTTCAATTTTTCCTTGAAGAAAACAAAGCTATTGCTACGTTAATACTTGATAAAATGATAAAAAGTAAAATAGTAAGAGAAGCTGCACGAAAAGCTAGAGATGAAGCTAGAAATGGTAAGGATAAAAATAAAAAAGAAAGATCTCTAAGTGATAAATTAACTCCTGCTCAAACAAAAAATCCGAATAAAAATGAATTATTTTTAGTCGAAGGAGATTCTGCAGGTGGAAGTGCAAAACAAGGCAGAGATAGAAAGTATCAAGCTATATTACCACTAAGAGGTAAAGTGCTTAATACAGAAAAAACAAGATTAGAGGAAATATTTAAAAACGAAGAAATAAATACTATAATTCATACAATAGGTGCTGGTGTTGGTAGTGATTTTGAAGTAAAAGATTCAAATTACGATAAAATAATAATCATGACTGATGCAGATGATGATGGAGCACATATACAGATATTATTGTTAACTTTCTTTTATAGATATATGAAACCTTTAATTGAATCTGGAAAACTTTATATAGCTATGCCACCTTTATATAAATTGTTTAATGGTAAAACAGTTTATTATGCTTGGAGCGATGAGGAAAGAAAAGAAATACTTGAAAAAAGCAAAGTAAAACTTGAAACTCAGCGATACAAAGGTTTAGGAGAAATGAACTATGATCAGTTGTGGGAAACAACAATGAATCCTGAAACAAGAAGCTTAATTAAAGTAAATATAAATGATGTTTCATTGGCAGAAAAAAGAGTTAGTGTGCTAATGGGTGATAAAGTAGAACCTAGAAAAGAATGGATAGAAGAAAATGTTGAATTTTCTTTAGAAGATAATTATAAAATAGCATAAGAAAAGAGGATATTATGAAAACAAAAACAATAGAAGAAATAGAAATGAGTAAAAGAATAGGAAAGGTATATAATTACAGTGTTGATTTATGTGAAAAGATCAGTGAAAATGATCAATTTGCTAGAGTAGTTACATCTAGATATTTAACAAATATTCAAAATGGTAACCAAGTTGAATATGATGAAACTTTTGAAAGAATGTTAAAAGATTATTCAATTTCAAAAAATGGTACACCAGCAGAAAAATATCAATGTACTCATTATCTTATTAGGGATATTTATGATGAATTAATGAAATTTTCGAATGATAAAGAAGAACAAACTTACCTAGAGTCTATATTTAGAAAATATAGCTCATTAATAAAGGTACCTAAAGCATTCAAAATGATTGATGATATGCCTGATATTAAAGAGGAAGAAGCAAAACCTAAAAAAAGATAAGGTGTGATATTAATGCAAGATGTAATTAAAAGAATATATGATTATTCATTAGAAGAAATAATGGGAGAGAGATTTGGAAGATATTCAAAAGCAATAATTCAAGATAGAGCTCTTCCTGATGTAAGGGATGGATTAAAACCAGTTCAAAGAAGAATCTTATATGCTATGTATAGAGATAGAAATACATATGATAAACCATATAAAAAATCCGCAAAAACTGTAGGAAATGTAATGGGACAATATCATCCCCATGGAGATTCAAGCATATATGAAGCTATGGTTAGAATGAGTCAATGGTGGAAACAGAATTTGATGACTATTGATATGCATGGTAACAATGGTTCTATGGATGGCGATGGACCTGCAGCAATGCGTTATACAGAAGCACGTTTAGCTAAAATAAGCAATGAACTTTTAAAAGATATAGATAAAAATACAATCAGTTGGGCACCTAACTATGATGATACCTTATTAGAACCAACTGTTTTGCCAGCCAAATTTCCTAATTTGCTTGTAAATGGTGCAACAGGAATAAGTGCTGGATATGCAACTAATATTCCACCCCACAATTTAGGTGAAATAATTGATGCAACTATTAAAAGAATAGAAAATCCAAATTGCCATGCGGAAACAATTTTTGATATAGTTAAGGGTCCAGATTTTCCAACAGGTGCAATAGTAGAAGGAAAAAATGGAATAATAGATGCTTTTACTACAGGTAGAGGAAAAGTAATCGTAAAATCTAAATTAGAAATTGTAAAAAACAAAGGTAAAGAACAAATTATAATTTCAGAAATACCATTTGATGTTAATAAAGCATTATTAGTAAAAAAGATAGATGAAATTAGAATAGATAAGAAAGTTGAAGGAATTGCTGAAGTTAGAGATGAAACTGATAGAGATGGACTTCAAATAGCTATTGATTTAAAAAAAGATGCAGATTCTGAATTAATTCTTAATTATTTATATAAAAATACTGATTTGATGATTTCATATAGTTATAATATGGTTTCTATAGTAAATAGAAGACCTATGACTCTTGGATTAGTAGATATGTTAGATGCATATATTAAACATCAAAAAGAAGTTATTTTAAAAAGAACTAATTTTGATCTAGAAGTTGCTAAGAAAAGATTGCATATTGTTGATGGTTTAATAAAAGCTTTATCTATATTAGATGAAGTAATAGCTACAATAAGAGCAAGCAAAAATAAACAAGATGCTTGTATTAATTTAATGAATAAGTTTGGTTTTACAGAAGAACAAGCAAAAGCAATATTAGATTTACAACTTTATAGATTAACTAATATAGATGTTTTAGATTTGGAACAAGAAAATAAAAAATTACAGTTAATTATTAAAACTTTAAATGAGATAGTAACTGATGAAAATAGGTTAAAATCAGTTATGAAAGAAGAACTTAAAATTATAAAGAAAGAATATGCAACTCCAAGAAAAACTGAAATTAAAGATGAAATAATGGAAATCAAGATAGATACAACAAAAATGATTTCTAAAGAAGAAGCTGTAGTAGTAGTAACAAAAGAGGGATATATTAAAAGAGTATCTAATAGAAGCTATTCACAAGCAGATGGAGAAACTGCACTTAAAAATGGAGATTATTTGATAGGATTATATAAAATGAATACATTAGATACCATACTTTTATTTACGGATTTAGGTAATTATTTATATATACCTGTACATGAAATACCAGATTTAAAGTGGAAGGAATTAGGAAAACATGTAAGCAACATTATAAAACTTAATCCAGATGAAAATGTAATTTCTTGTATGCCAGTATACAATTTTGAAGATAATATTTATGTCACGTTTGTGACAAAAAATGGAATGATAAAAAGAACTAAATTAAATGAATTTAAAGTTCAACGCTATAATAAACCTTTAACTGCAATAAAACTTAAAGAAGATGATAAGTTAATTAATACATGTACTACTGGTAAAAATCAAATATTTGTAGTAACAAAAAATGGTTATGGTTTAAGATTTTATTTAGACGAAGTAGCACCAATAGGTACTAAAGGTGCTGGTGTTAAAGCTATTAGTTTAAAAGATGATGAAGTAGTTAGTTTTGCTTTATTTGATGATTTAGACGAGTATATAACTGTAATTACAGAAAAAAATACAGGTAAAAGAGTTAAAATAAGTGATTTTGAAGTTATGTCTAGAGCTAGAAAAGGTGTTCAAATAATAAGAGATGTTAAAACTAATCCATATTATATATTAAATGCCTTCATTGTAAGTAATAAAACAAACTTAATAATAAAGGTAAATGATGACTTTGTTTTTATTAAAAATACTGAATTTCCAATAATGGATAGATATTCTACAGGTAGTAGTATATCAAAGAAAAACATTGATGAAATATTTGTAGAAACTAATTTACTTGAAGAACAAAATTTTAGTAATATAGAACCTAACGAAAAGTCAGATGAAAAAAGAGAATCTAAACCTGTTGAATTAGAAAAAATAGATGAAAAAATGATGACTATTGATGATTTTTTAGATGATTTTAAAATTAATGGATTAGATTAAGGTGATATGAAAAATATCATCTTTTTTCTTGTTTGGTTAACATTTAAAAATATAGGCATATATTAATATAGGTGATAGTTGTGAATAAAAAGGATGAATTTAAAAACTTTGTCAAAAAAAATCCTTCTTTGATTAAACATGTTAAAGATGGTAGTATGTCTTGGCAAAAATATTATGAAATATATGATATGTATGGTGAAGATGAAAATGCATGGAAAGATTATATAACAAAAGAAAAAGTTGTAGAAGCTGCCTCAACAGCAACCGCTACAGCAGGTTTTTTAACTTGGTTAAAATCGCTAGATCTTGATTCAATCCAAAATGGAGTTCAAAGTGTTCAAAGAGTTTTAAGTGTACTTGGTGATTTTGGTACAAAAGAAACAAAAAAAGAAGAATATAAACCAAGACCAATGTATAAGCATTTTGAGGATTAATGACTTTAGAAATTCAATTTAAAATAAAAAATAATCCTAACTATCAAAAATATTTAAGAGAAAACTCTTTTTGGTACAAAATACTTAATAGGTCGCCTCAGTCCTTTAAAAATTT
>CAJMOW010000122.1 GCA_905215145.1 uncultured bacterium
AGCATTTTTTAATGATTTTAATGCAGAATTATATAACTATGATCATAAAGATATTGAAATCAAAACAAAAGTAGATGCAGAAAAAATATTAAAAGAATTATCAAATAGTTTTACTATAGAAAGAATTGACAAGAAAAATAAAAGTAAAAAATCTAAATTTCCTTATACAACAAGTACACTACAACAAGATGCATCTAATAAACTTGGAATGAATGCTAAAAAAACTATGAGTGTTGCTCAAAAGCTATATGAAGGTATAGATTTAGATAACGAAACAGTAGGTTTAATTTCATATATGCGTACAGATTCAGTAAGACTTTCAGATGAGTTTGTAAATAGTACATTTTCATATATCAACGCTAATTATGGAAAAGAATACGTTGGTTATGTAAAAAAGAGTACTAAAACAGAAAATGTTCAGGATGCACATGAAGCTATTAGACCAACAAGTATAAATAGAACACCACTTTTAGTAAAACCTTATTTAACTAACGATGAATACAAATTATATAAAATGATCTATTTTAGAGCACTTGCAAGTTTAATGAGTGATGCGAAAACACTTAATACTACTGTAGTATTAGACAATAATAACTATCAATTCAAGACAACTGGTCAAATAATAACATTTGATGGTTACTTAAAAGCATATAGTGAATATGAAGATACTAAAGATTCAGTATTACCAGATTTTGATACATTTAAATCAAATTTAGTAGTTTCAAATAATATAGAATACAAACAACATTTTACAGAACCACCTAGTAGATACACTGAGGCAAAACTAATAAAAGAAATGGAAGAGTTAGGAATAGGAAGACCTAGTACATATGCTAAAACAATTGATACAATAAAAACTAGGGGTTATGTAAATATAGTAGATAAAAAATTTGAACCAACTGAAATAGGCATTGAAATAACAGATAAATTACAAGAATGTTTTAGTCAATTAATTAATGTAAAATATACTGCAAAAATGGAAGATGACTTAGATAAAATTGCAGAAGGAAATGAAGTTTGGTACGATGTATTAAAAGAATTTTATGATTCATTTGAACCATCAGTAAAAGAAGCATTTGATAAACTACCTAAAAAAGAAGCTGAACAAACAGGAGAAAACTGTCCAAATTGTAATAGTCCATTAGTTATAAGAAAAGGTAGATATGGAAAATTTGTTGCTTGTAGTAATTTTCCAGAATGCAAATACATAAAAACAGAACCAAAAGAATTTTTAGAAATATGCGATTGCCCTAATTGTGATGGAAAAATAATAGAAAAAAAGAGTAAACGTGGTAAAGTATTTTATGGATGTAATAATTATCCAAATTGTAAAACAGCATATTGGGATAAACCCACTGGTGAAATATGTCCTAATTGCAAAAGTATGTTAGTATCAAAAAAGGATAAAATAAAATGTTCAAATTGTGATTATGAAAAATAATCACTTTTTTTGACTTTTACTAAATTAATTGTTAATATATAAATAGGAGTGATCTTATGGGATATTATTTAACATTTGCTTTTGATAAAGAATGTAAAAACTCTATAATATTAATGGAAGGCACATTAGAAGAAATAGACAAATTTACTTCACAATTTAAATCTTCGGTTGATGTTAGAAAAAAATTTAAAAAAGAAATAGATCAATTTTGCACTGAAAAAAGTGAGTATATAAAAAAAGTAGAAGAAAAAACAAATAGAAAAGAAACAGGAGATATAGCAATCTACAGTATAGTAGGTAAAGTTCATGAAACTGTAAAAAATAAAAGAACTAAAGTATTATATAAATTTTATATTGATATATTTAATGAACTTATAAAAAATAAAGAATTAATGTCAATGTTTTCTAAAAGATGTTATAACGAAGAACATTGCGATAAATATGGACAATTACATACAACAGTATCTTTAGCTGACTCAAAAATATTTAGATTAACTCAGTCACAAATGAAAATACTTGCTTTTTATAAGAATTATTCAGAAAATGATTATAATTATGCATTAAGAACTTGGAAAAAGAATATGAAATTGTCAGATAAATATTATTCGACAATTAGAGAAATATTTATATTATATCAATTTTTAGTACAAAAACAATCTAATCTTCCAAGTTTCGAGCAATTAATAAATAAATATAAACCAAAGAAATTAGAAAAAATAAATCACAAAACGACTAAAGTTAAATTTGACATACAAACTGATGAAGAAACAATAAATGAAAGCGATTATTATGATGATTTAAAACATTGCCAAGATTATTACGATACTTCAATGACAAATGATGAAATAAACGAATATTTTGAAGAAATAGTAATGAGAAAAACCTATCAATAGGTTTTTTTCTTTACACAAACAATTGTTTGTTATATAATTAAAATAGGTGGTGGCATGGAAAGTCAAATAAATGAGTTTATAGAATACTTAAGATATGAAAAAAATTACTCAGAATATACAATAAAAAACTACAATATTGATTTAGAACAATTTAGTCTTTTTTGCAAAGCACAAAATATAAAAAATCTAAGTAATGTAAATTATCAATTTATAAGAAAATATTTGAATGTTTTATATGAAAAAAATTATGCCAGTAAAACAATATGTAGACATATAAGTAGTCTTAGAAGATTATTTGATTATTTAGAAAAAAATAAAAAAATAAATGACAATCCAATGATTTTGGTTTCAAATCCTAAAGTAGAAAAAAGACTACCAAAATATTTAAATTATTCAGATTTAGATTTATTATTAAATACCCCTGATAAAAATACCGTACTGGGATTAAGAGATGCTCTTATTTTAGAACTTTTATATTCAACTGGAATAAGAGTAAGTGAACTTTCAAATATAAAACTAAAAGACATAAATTTTAGTGAAAGAGAAATAATAATACTAGGTAAAGGAAAAAAAGAAAGAATTGTTATATTTGGTCATGTTTGTAAAAATTTGTTAAATGAATATATAAATAATTCAAGAAATAAATTATTAAAAAATAACAATGAATATTTGTTATTAAATAAAAATGGAAATAAATTAAGCCCTAGAGGGATTGAGTTAATAATAGAAAAAACACTACAAAAAACTTCAATAAAATATAAAATATCACCACATACTTTAAGACATACATTCGCTACTCATTTATTAGATGCAGGAGCAGATTTAATGAGTGTAAAAGAATTACTTGGGCATGATAGTTTGTCAACAACATCAATATATACACACCTTTCAAACGAAAAATTAAGACAGGTGTATTTAAACGCTCATCCAAGAGCAAGGAGGTAAATATGTCAAAATTATATTTTAGATATGGCGCTATGAATTGTGGTAAAACAACACAACTTTTACAGGTAGCACACAATTATGAAGAAAAAAATAAAAAAGTAATTATTATTAAAGCAAGTATAGATTCTAAAGGAAAAGATAAAATTGTATCTAGACTTGGTGTTGCTAGAAAAGTTGATATGTTGTTAGAAAAAAACGAAAAAATAAATATCGAAAACTATGAAAACATATCATGCATATTAGTAGATGAAGCACAATTTTTAAGTGAAAATCAAGTTACAGAATTATGGAAAATTTCTAAACTTAAAAATATACCAGTAATTTGTTATGGATTAAAAACAGATTTTAAAACTAATTCATTTGAAGGAAGTAAAAGATTATTTGAACTTTCAGATGAATTAGAAGAATTAATTACAATATGTTCGTGTGGTAAGAGAGCAAAATTTAATTCTAGAAAATGTGATGGAAAATACTTAACAGATGGAAAACAAGTATTAATAGATGGGACAAGTAATATAGAATATGAGTCATTATGTGGTAAATGTTATATAAAAAAAGTACTTGGTAAATAATGTAAACTATTGTTGTATTAAAGATATTCATTTGTTATAATTAAAAAGAATAGGAGAGATAAATATGAATAAATTTGTATATGATTTCACTGAAGGAAATAAAGATATGAAAAATATACTAGGTGGTAAAGGAGCTAACCTTGCTGAGATGATAAGTATTGGTTTACCAGTACCTATGGGGTTTACAGTTACAACAGAAGCTTGCAATAAATATTATATAAATAATGAAACTATAAGCTTAGACGTTGAAACTGAGATATTTGAACATATAAAATCATTAGAAAATAAAACTTTAAAATATTTTGGAAATCCAGAAAATCCACTTTTAGTTTCTGTAAGAAGTGGTGCTAGAGCATCAATGCCAGGAATGATGGATACTATACTTAACCTTGGATTAAATGATAATGTAGTAGAAGGGCTTTACAAAATAACTAATAATAAAAGATTTGCGTATGATTCTTATAGAAGATTTATTCAAATGTTTGCTGATGTAGTAAAAGGATATGCAAAAAGTAAATTTGAAACTATTATAGATGAAGTTAAAGCTAAAAAAGGTGTTAAAAATGACATTGATTTAGATG